>JAJYGM010000277.1 GCA_021785095.1 Actinomycetes bacterium | reverse complement strand
CGAGTCTCGACGCCATGGGCAGCGAGCGCATCGACCAGCGCCTCTCCCGCTTGGTCCAGCAGCCGCTCGTCCAGCCGCTGCTCGGTCGAGCGAGAGAGGAGCCGCAACGGCGCGAGCCGCCACTCCCCGACCGCAGGGCCTACCGCGCGTGGCATGGCGTCGGAGCCCCCGTCGCGCCCGGCCGCCTCCTCCGGCCCTTCGTCGCGGCCGGGCGCCCCGGTCCCGTCGTGGCTCCCCGGCGTCGCGTCTCGCGCGGCGTTCGAAACAAGCGTCTCCGAGGCACTGCCGGAGCTGCCCGACGTGCCGGAGCTGCCCGACGTGCCGGAGCGTCTGGCGAGGGCCGTCTCGGCGCCCTCCAGTCCCGGTTCCAGTGCGCCCTGGGCACCCGCCGAATCCATGTCGAGCACCGGGTCGTGGCCGCCGCGAGGACCTGTCGCAGCGCTCGCGCGGCGTGCCCCAGACTCTTCCTCGACGTCGGAGCCCAGGTCGTGCACCTGCACCGGCCGGTCGAGCGCGCGTCCCACGAGCGTGCCGACGGCGACCAAAGGCCGTCCGAGACGGCGCAGCCGCACCCCGGTCGCGAGCACCACCCCGACCGCGCCGAGCGCGAGCAGCACCACGACGGCTCCGGCGGTGCCGAGCCCGTGCGCGAGCGGGCGCCCCGCGAGGACCCCGAGCGCCCCGCCCGCCCCGGCGAGCGCAGCGTTGGGTGACGAGAGCGTCGGCGTTCCCCCGGCGAGCTCCGCCAGACCGCACGCCGCGATGAGCGCCAGCGCCGCCCCCACGCCGGCTCGACCGCTCGAAAGGCTCCGACGACCGGCCACCACCGCGACCCCTGCGGCGACCGCTGCCGGCGGCAAAAGGAACCGAGCCCACCCCGCGGCCACCCCCAGCCCGAGGTCGACGGCACGACCTACGGCACCGGCCGCGTCGCCGTACACGCCGAGCGCCAGCAGCACGCCGATGGTGACCAGCCCGATCGCCCAGAGATCGGCCCCGTGCTCGCTGAGCACCCCTCGCGCCGGGGCCGCTGTGCGCGCGTCCCCGGATCCCCGCGCCCGCCCTCCTCGAGGCGGCGCGTGCTCCGGCGCCCGCGGCCCTCCGGCGCGTCGGCGGCCCGTACCACTCGCCGCGGGCCGTGCGCGCGAGCGGCTCTGGACTGACTCGCGCCTCGTCGTCACCACAGTGCCAACGAGGCTACCGCCACCAACGCCTAGGTCGGGGGAGGATGCCAGCCGACGACCAGGGAAGACCTCACACCGCCATGACGACGGGCACGATCATCGGACGCCGATGCGTCCGCTCGTTCACGAGCCGTCCGAGCGCACGGCGAGCGTGGCGCGTGAGGACCTCCACGTCGTGGGCACCCTCCTGCATCGCCTCGGTCAGCGCCTCGGCGACTGCGCTCGAGGCCTCGCCGAGCAGCTCTTCGGCCTCGGGCGCGTGCACCCAACCCTTGGTCGCGATCTGCGGCGCCGCGGTGAGCACGTGGCGCTGGAGGTCGACGGTCGCCACAACCATCACCACGCCCTCCTCGGCGAGCTGGCGGCGATCGCGGAGCACGCCGTGGCCGACGTCGCCGACCGTGCCGTCGACGTAGAGATAGCCGGCCGGCACGGTGCCATCGCGGTGCAGCCCGTCCTGGTCGAGCCGCACGGCGTCACCGTCCTCGCAAAGGAGCACCTGATCCTCGGGCACGCCCATCGAACGGGCGAGCTGCGCGTGGTGCACCAGGTGGCGGTACTCCCCGTGGACGGGCACGAACGCACGAGGCTGCGCCACCGCGAGCATCGTGCGCAGCTCCCCCTGGCGAGCGTGGCCGCTCACGTGCACGGCTTCCGTGCCGGTGTGCACGACCTGCGCCCCGCGGCGGTGGAGCTCGTCGATCACGCGACCGACCGACCACTCGTTGCCCGGAATGGGATGGGCGCTGATCACCACCACGTCCCCCTCGGCGATCTGGAACCACTTGTTGTCCCCGGTCGCCATCAGCGAGAGGGCCGACATGGGCTCGCCCTGGGACCCCGTCGAGATCACGCACACCTGGCCGGGAGGGAGGCGATCGACCTGCTCGATGTCCACGAGCACCCCTGGCGGGACGTCCAGCAGTTCGAGACCTTGCGCGAGGCTGACGTTCTTCGCCATGGAGCGCCCGAGCGTGGCGACCTTGCGCCCCGTCGCGACGGCCGCGTCGACTACCTGCTGCACGCGGTGGATGTGGCTGGCGAAGCATGCGACCACGATCCTTCGGCCTGCGCCGGCAGCGAACACGCGTGCCATCGCCGAGCCAACGCTGCTCTCCGAGGGGGTGAAACCAGGCTCCTCCGCGTTGGTCGAGTCCGAGAGGAGCAGCGCGATGCCCTCACCCGAGGCGATGGCTCCGATCCGGGCGAGGTCGGTGCGCCTGCCGTCGACGGGCTCGAGGTCGATCTTGAAGTCCCCGGTGTGGAGCACAACGCCCTGGGGCGTGGAGAGCGCGAGGGCGAACCCATGCGGCACCGAGTGGGTCACCGGGATGAACTCGACCTCGCAGGGCCCGATCGCCCGGCGCTCGCCGTCGTGGACCTCCACGAACTGCGCGCGGCCGGCCACTCCGGCTTCGTCGATCCTGTTACGCGCGAGCCCCAGCGAGATATCGGACCCGTAGATGGGGACCTCGAGCTCCCGCAGCAGGTAGGCGAGGCCCCCGGTATGGTCCTCGTGCCCGTGGGTGAGCACAACGGCCTCCACCTGGTCTGCGTGCTCCACGAGGTAGGTGAAATCGGGCAGCACCAGGTCGACCCCGGGCATGTCGGGCTCGGGGAACATCACGCCGCAGTCGACGACCACGATGCGCCCATCGACCTCGATGCACGCACAGTTCCGCCCGATCTCCCCCAGGCCGCCGAGGAAGACAACCCGGACCGGCGCCCGCTCTGCCACCTGGGCTCGCCGCTCCCTCGTCCTCGTCAAGGCGTCGCGTGGAGGGGCGCAGAGCCGAGACGGGTAAGTATCCGCAACGCCTCTCCCTCCAGCTCCGGAGGTGCCGCGCCCAGGGGGAGCCGGCACTGCCCGACCCGCAGGCCCAGCGCCCGGCAGGCTGCCTTGGCGGGCAGCGGGTTCGGGAACTGCTCCGTCGACTCAAAGTCGTAGGACTCCACGAGCCTCGCATTCTCCGCCCTCGCCCGCTCCAGGTCACCGTCGAGCGCGGCGTGCACCATCCGGTGCATCTCGGGGCCGGCCCAGTGCGCGCACACCGAGATCACGCCCACCCCGCCGAGCGCCACGAGCGGGAGCGTGAGCGAGTCGTCGCCGCTGTACAGCTCGAAGGAGCCCGGTGCGTGGGCGAGCAGTCGCGCGGCGGCAGCTGGGTCGCCGGTCGCATCCTTCACGCCCACCACATTGGGCACCTCGTGGGCGAGCCGCAGCATCGTCGCCTGCGCGATCCGCCGCCCCGTGCGCACCGGGATGTCGTAGAGGACCACGGGCAGCTCGCTCGCCGCGGCGACGGCGGAGAAGTGCGCGAGCAGGCCCTCCTGGGACGGGCGGCTGTAGTACGGGGTCACCACGAGCACGCCGTCGACGCCGCACTCCGCCGCCCTCTTCGCGAGCGCGACCGAATGTACGGTGTCGTTCGTGCCGGTGCCGGCGAGCAACGGGACGGTGACCGCCTCGGCGACGGCGCTCCACAGCTCCGCCAGCTCGTGGTCGGAGAGCACCGGACCCTCGCCGGTGGTCCCGCCGAGCACGAGCCCTTCGCTCCCGTGCTCGGTGAGCCATCGCGCCAGCTCGACCGCGGCGTCCACGTCGATCGCCCCGTCAGGGCTGAATGGCGTCACCATCGCGGTGATCACGGCGCCGAAGCGAGCGGCCTTCACGCGATCAACCTACCAGCGCTTCCGGCGCGGGGATCGAGTCACGCCCCTCCACGGACTCTCCGACCTTTGCCGAGCGCAGGTCACCTGCAGGGGCGATTTGCGCGCTCGCACTCCCCGCCCCGACCCCATCCGACGAGGCCCTTGGGACTGTTCGCTCCCATCTCCACGCCTTGGACGGCGTGCACCAACCGCGTCTCTGTCCTCCCTCATCACGACACGTCGACTCGGCGGCGGCGACTCAGGAGCCGCTAACTCCATGACAGCGACTCGGCGGCGGCGACTCGGCGGCGGCGACTCAGGAGACTTCGAGCATTCGATCGAGCACAACGGTCCAGTCGACGGGCTCGACGGGGATCTGCACCGCCGCGTGCACGGCAGCTGCCCACGTC
>JAJYGM010000599.1 GCA_021785095.1 Actinomycetes bacterium | reverse complement strand
TCGACGCACCCAAAGGTGCTCTCCAGCGACGCGCGGCTCCCCCAGCGAAGGCGCGCGTCCCGCCTAGCCGCCCGCGGTCTTCGAGCGGACGATGGACTCATGGACCGCCGAGAGCCCTTCGAGCGCAGAGCCGAAGGGGACGGCGCGCAGCATCGCCTCCTTGAGGGGCTGCATGATCGCCCGACGCGTATAGCGAAGGACGAGCTCGTCGTGCTCCAAGAAGTCGTCGGCGAGCTCCTTCGCCCTTGCCAGGAGCCTCTCTGCGGGCATGACCTCAGCGACCAACCCGAGGCGCAGCGCCTCTTGTGCGTCGATCTCCTGGCCCGTCAACAGGTAGTACCGCCCGCGGTTGAAGCCGAGCAGCAACGGCATGAGCACCTGGAGCCCGTCACCGGGGACCGTGTCGTTGACGAAGTGCGCCGAGTCCTGGAAGGTCGCATTCTCTGCAGCCAGCACGACGTCGGCGAGCAACGGGATCTCGGCATGGCGCCACGCAGGGCCGTTGACGCACGAGATGACCGGTACGTCGATGGCGAGCAGGTTCCACGCCAGCTGGAAGGCGTGGGATTGGATCACTTCCCATTCCTTCACCGTCGAGCGAGGGAAGGTGGCCGCCGACGCCCGGGGGCCGCAGAACCGGTCACCGGTCCCGGTGATGATGACGACGCGGTTCTCCGTGTCGTGCGCAACGAGCCCGAACGCCTCGGCAAGCTGCTCGTGCGCACCCCCGGTATGTCCCCACTCGAGAGGGCCGCCATTGGTGTGGAGCTGCGCGACCAGCACGCCACGTCCGTCGCGTTCGAAGCGCACGACCTCGTAGCGATCGCGGTAGCCCGTAAGACCGATCATCGGTCAGCCGTTTCCTTTCCTGCGGGGGCCCCTCGCACGGGCCCGTCAATTCCCGACTGCCACGTCGCCGAGCCGGGGAAGGACCCCTTCGGCATAGTGCTCGACCGTTCGCCGAGCGTTGTCCATCGTCATGGGAACGGGGCACACGGTCACGTACCTCGCTCCAGCGGCGGCGTACCGCTCGATTTGGCGAAGACAGTCCTCCGCGGTCCCCACGGCCAGCACTCCGGACTCCTGCATGGACTCGAGCGAGATGTCCTTCCAGTCGACGCGCAGCTGCTGGGCACTCGCAGCTCCCCACGCCGCGTCGCGTGTGCCGGAGATCGTGGTGTTGATGAGGACAGCCGGAGTGATCTCCTCGGGGTTCCTGCCGTAGGCCGTCGCCCGCTCACGGATGTCCGCCCAGCCCTGCCGGTAGACGTCGGGGCTCACGGCGTTGTAGTGAGGCGCAGCCGGCGTCCAGCCGTCTCCCAACTTCGCCACCAGGTCTCTGCTGGTCGTCCCGCTCCCCCCGACCCATATGGGCAGGTGCGCCCCCTGCACCGGCTTGGGGAAGAAGGGGGCTCGCTGCAGGTGGTAGTGCTCACCCGCGTAGTCGACCGGATCGGGTGATCCGAAGAGCGAGCGCATCATCTCCATCGCTTCGACCACCATCTCGGTCCGGCGGCGGTGCGACGCCTCGAACGGCAGGCCGAACGCCTCGTACTCTCTGGCCGGCCAGCCAGTCCCCACGCCCAGGACCAGGCGCCCTCGCGAGAGGACGTCGATCGTCGCAGCCATCTTCGCCACGAACGCGGGATGGCGCAATGGCAAGGGCGTGACGAGCGTGCCGAGTCGGATCCTCGACGTGACGGCGGCGCACGCGGCCAAGAGGGAGTAGCACTCGAGCTGGTAGGGGCGGTCGACGTCGCGCTCGAACGCGAGGTAGCGATCCCCTTCCAAGAACATGTGGTCGACGAAGAAGAGTGCGTCGAACTTGCTCGCGTCCAGGTCGCGCACCAGCTCGAGCAACGACTGGCACTGGTCGGCATCGACGAACGGCGGCGTCATGAGCAAGAGTCCGAGTGACACCCCGAGGCTGCCTCCCTCACTCACCACAGGTCCCACCCTCATGCTGTCCCGGATCGAACCTCACGCTCTCACGCCTTTCCCGTGGCGGCGCTGCCGAGCAAGGCGCGCGCGAGCACCATTTCGTGGACCTCGGTGGGTCCTTCGACGACCCGGAGCACCCTCAGCGCGCGCAGCCAGTGCTCGAGCGGCATCTCGCGGGCGAGGCCCATACCGCCCAGGATCTGGATCGCCCTGTCGACGATCCTGAAGGCCTCCTCGGTGCAGAAGACCTTGGCCGCGGAGGCGACGTTCTTCGGGTTCTCGCCTCGCTCGGCGCGGAGCGCAGCCTCGTAGACAAGCCAACGCCCGGCCTGAATGGCGATGAACGAGTCGACGATCTTCTTCTGGACCGTCTGGCGGGTGGCCAAGGGCTGCCCGAAGGTGCTCCGCTCCTTCGCGTACTCGATGGCGATCTCGAGGGCTGCCGTCGCCATGCCGATGGACTGGGCGGCGATCTTGATCCGGCCGAGGTTGAACCATCGCTGGGAGAGGTTGAACCCGCCTCCGATCTCGCCGAGAACGTCCTCGTCAGGCACCCGTACACCCTCGAGGGTGACCTCGGTCGTGTGGTGGTCGCGTATGACGTCGACCTTGCGGATGGACATCCCCTTCACGGGCATGGTCACGATGAAAGCCGTGATGCCGTCACGCCCGTCTCCCGTGCGGGCGAAGATGATGCCGTGCGTGGCCACGTCGGCCCGGCTGGTGAACATCTTGCGACCGTCGATCACCCAGTCGCCGTTCATCCGCCGGGCACGCGTCTGGATGCTCCGAGCAGGATCGCTCCCGCCGGACGGCTCGGTGACCGCCATGAACCACTGCGACCCGCTGTCGACGGCCGGCGAGATGTACTTGTCCTGCTGCACGGGGGTCCCGGCCTGGAGGATGTTCGGCGGGTCATAGCCGAACGCACCACATCCCACGTCCGGAGAGCTGTAGGTGTGCTTCGCCGCCTCCTCGTAGGCGATGGCGAGCGCCAGCGGTTTCATCCCTGCGCCACCGAACTTCTCAGGGGTCTCGAAGCACCAGAGCCCGGAACGGCGCGCTCGCTCCTGGATCGGGCCCAACATCTCCGCCGGGATAGCGGTGGCGCCGTTCCGGCGAAGCTCTCCCTCGATCGGGACGATCTCGTTCGCCACAAACTTGCGGACCGTGTCCCGCAGCATCACGAGATCCTCGGTGAGGACCGGGAGCTCGTTCGCCATTACCGAGTCAAGCGTCATGTGATGCCCTCCGCCTCTCTGGGTCTCGAACCCACCCGAGCACGCTCTCCTGCGTCGAACGAGAGCAAGGCGTCTACCGCCACGCAGGAGCCGTTTCGTTCGATCACGACCGGGTTCACGTCGATCGAGCCGAGCCCGTCCCCCTTCCCAGCCTCCATGAGCGATCGCAGAATGTCGACGAGGTCCGTGAGCTCGTCGATCGCGCGGGCACTCGAGGCCCCGTGCGGCGCGAGGTGCAGAGCGGACAACGACGCTTCGATGTCGGATCGTGACACCGGCAACGCGTAGATGCTCGCCATGCTCTCCGGCTTCTCGACGTCCACACCTCCTCTGGCGATCACAGCGAGCAGCCCGAACTCGTCGTCCCTGCGCGTGCCCACGAAGACCTCGGCCGTCCCGAGCACCATCTCTTCGACGATGACGGTGCCACCGTTCCCCTCGGCATCTCGAGCCATGAGCAATTCGGTGGCTGCCTCGGCGGCATCCGCCAGATCGCGGATGCCCAGTCGCACGAATCCGCGTTGGTCCTTGTGGGAGACGCCGGGTGCCAGCAGCTTCATCACGAGGGGGAACCCCAGCGCGTTCACCGCTTCCTCGAGGTCCTCGTGACCCTCGAGGCGAGCCCGGCGGGGTATGCGGACACCGACATGCGCAAGACAGCTCTTCGACGATGCCTCGTCGAGCACGAGAGCCGCCCCGCAACGGTCCCCCGCGGCGGGTACGGCGTGCTGGCGCAGCCCATCGACCGCTCGGCGCGCCAGTTCGGCTCGCTTCGCTCCCCCTTCTCCTTCTGTCGTGGGAGAAGGGGCGGATCGACCTGCGAACCAAGCCGCGAGCGCCTCGCGAAGGTCGTGAGGCTCGTCGAACACAGGCACGCCGGCGCGATGGAGGGTCTCTCTCGCCGTGTCCGATGCCAGACCCACGGCGATCGCCATCTTCGAACTGGCGGTGCGGTGCGCACGGGCCTCGGCCACCACGTCTCCGAGGTGCCCGGAGGGGACGTACACGATCAGCCCGTCCAAGCCCGCCTCGCTCTCGAGCTTGCGGAGCACGGCGGACATGAGCTCCGGCTGGTTGATGACCTGTG
>JAJYGM010000207.1 GCA_021785095.1 Actinomycetes bacterium | reverse complement strand
TAGAAGTGCTGGTAGTAGAGGTCGATGTAGTCGGTCCCCAGGCGGCGGAGGCTCCGCTCGCAGGCCGCCATCACCACCTTGCGCGAGGCGCCGCCGCGGTAGGGGCCGTGCGCGCCGGAGAACTTCGTGGCGACGACGACGTCGTCGCGACGCCCGCCCAGCGCACGCCCGAGGATCTCCTCGGACTGGCCGTCGCCGTAGGTGTCCGCCGTGTCGAAGAAGGTCACCCCGGCATCGAGGCACGCGTGCACCACCGCGATCGAGCCCGTCTCGTCGAGCCGGGCGCCGAAGTTGTTGCAGCCGAGGCCGAGCGCGGAGACCTCGAGACCGCAGCGGCCGAGCGTGTGCATGTCCACGCCCCGTATCTACCAGGTCGGCTTCCGGCGAGACCAGCGCTGCCGGCGTCCTCAGCCTGGGGGGCTCGGGTCGAGGCGCGCCCGGCGGGAGGCTCGCCGCGCGCCGAGCCCGCCCCCGTGCTGCTCGGGCGGGCCGGGGTCGCGCCCGATGTCGGGCGCCAGCCAAAGGACCGTCGTGCCGACTGCTCCCTGGACGTGCTCGAGCGGGTCGGGGGCGGTCCCGCACGCCGGGCAGCGGGCCGGAGGGCCGCTTCCCTCCCAGACTGCGGTGAGCCGCCAGCGTTCGCACGCCGGGCAGTAGCCCCACCGGGCGAGAAGCCCGCCGGCGGCGCTCACCGGGTGTCGGCCAGCCGGCGGTTCGGCTGCGTCCGGGTCTGCGCCGGCGACTGCAGGGCCCCCCCGGGGTGCACGCCTTCCGAACGCTCCATCTCGTCGAGGATGCGGCGCGCCATCACGACCGCGCCATCGGTCTTGATCGGTCTTGATGTGCACTTCGCGGTAGCCGTCGTCGGGGAAGGCGAACATCGCCTGCTGGCGCTCGATCGCCCACCGGTCCTGGTCGATCACCGTGGGCGCCCCCTCGACGATCGCCTCGACCAGGCTGCGGGTGGGGTCGGCTGCCCACCGGGCGCCTGCCCGGCACGACGTGGCCCGGCGCCAGATGTGGCGATCGGCGCTCACCGGGGTGATCGTCTGGTGCAGGACGAAGGACTGCTCGGCGGCGGTCCCCAGCTCCCCCGGCGGCGCGACGGCGACGTGCACCCGGAAGAGGCTGGGGGCGATCATCTCGTGCACCTGGAGCTGGTCGGCGACCTCCAGGCCGAAGCGGTCCCGGGTCATCGGGGGGAGCACGAAGTCGTGGCGGCGCCGGATCGTCCGCAGCACCGGAGCAGGGCCGGAGAGGTCCCGCTCGATCTCGACCGGGACCCTGGCGTCGGCCAAGCTGCCGATGTTCCCGTTGTGCAGCGGATAGAAGTGCGTCAGGTCGAACAGGTTCTCGATCAGCAGGCGGTAGCTGGCCGCCACCTCTATGGGCTCGGTGACCAGGGTCTCCCAGCCCGCGTCGCCGATCTCCGAGGTGCGCGGCGGCCCGTCGGCGCGGCGGTCCGGATCACCGGTCCAGATCCAGACCAGGCCGTCGTGCTCGACGATCGGAAAGGACCGCTGCCGGGCCGTCTCGGGGATCCGCTGGGACCGCTCCGCCAGCGCGGGGATGCCGACGCAGCGCCCCGTCGGGTCGTAGCAGAACCCGTGGTAGGCGCACTCCAGGCGGTCGCCTTCGAGCAGCCGCCCTTCCCACAGCGGGAACCGCTTGTGGGCGCAACGCGCGTCGAGCGCCACCACGCCGCCGGCCTCCGTGCGCCAGGCGACGATCGGGTGCCCGGCGATCTGGTGGCCCTGGAGGTCGCCGGTCGGGAGCTCGGCGGAGAAGCCCAGGGCGTACCACGCATTTCGCATCACGATCCCCCCAATCGCCCGTACGCCGCGCCCCCGCGGGGCCCTCGCGCCAGCGGCATCGTAGCGATGAGCGGCGCTGCGGCGGGTCGTGACCCCCCGGGACGTTCCTCCGAACGTTCCGCGCCCGGCGTCGGTAGGACCTCGCCAGCTCGGCTACACACCCACGACGACGACGACATCGTCGAGTCCTCGGAAGTCGTCGACGTTCCGGGTGTAGAGCGGCAAGGCGGCAGCGGCCGCCGTCGCAGCGATCAGTAGGTCGACCGCTCGCGCGCCCCGCGCCTTTCGACTCGTAGACACCACGGCTGAGTAGACCCGTCCGTACGCCCGCGCCGCAGCCGCATCGAACGGAAGAGCGTCGAACGCGGCTTCAGCCCGTTGAAGGCGATCTTGGCGGACCCCGCGTTCTTTGGCATCGGACGCGACATGAGGTCCTGCCGCCAGCTCTGCAAGGGTCAGCGCGCTGATGGCGATCTCGATTGGCAGACCCTCGGGGTCGAGGCGCTCGAGATCGAGGACGACCGACGTGTCGATGAGCCCGCGAGGTGGACGCTCAGCCACGGGGCTGCGCGTCTTGGGACGCGACCGCATCGAGGTCCCTCCGGAGGCGCGCGTAGTCGACCGAGGGTGCCCCTCGGAACATGGCGATCGCGGTCTCGGTGGGGACGAACCGATGCCTGCGCAAGGGAGTCAGCTCTCCGACCGGGGTGCCGTTGCGCGTGACGACGTAGGTCTCACCCTCGTCGAGCCCCCGCATGATCTCTCCACTGTCGTTGCGAAGCTGTCGCTGGCTGATCTCTTTCACGCGGCTAACGTAGCACGGCGTGCTACACTACGCCCCCTGACACCGCCGCTCCCAGGCACGATCGGGGCATTGCGCGACAGCCTGCACGGTCCGGCTACTCGGGGCCCGCGTACCTCCCACTGCGACGTGTGCCGTCGACAGAGGGGCCCTGGTGAGCCTCGACGCCGATGGGGGCACGTGCTCGGTCGCACGGCGGGGGCTCGCCGTCGCCGGGACGGGGTCAGCGACGACGGGCCGGCTCGAAGGCCGCCGGCGGCGGAGCGTTCGCCGTCACCTGCTCGGGCTTCGTCGCCCCGACGAGCACGCTCGGGACCGTCGGCTGCGCGGCGAGCCAGCCCACCGCCAGGTCGAGCAGGGTCCCTCCGCACTGCTCGCCGATCGCCGCCAGCCGGTCCACCGCGTCGAAGATGGCTGTCGTCGCCCAGCTGGCGAACAACGCGCTGTTGGCCAGCCTCGTGCCCGCCGGCGCGGGCTCCCCCCTCCGGTGCTTGCCGGTGGGGAGCCCCGACGCCAGCGAGGTGGAGACCCGACTGAAGGATCTGGTCGCCGAGCGCGGCGCAGAGCGCGGGTGGGTTGTCGTCGCCCTCGAGACGATGCCGGACCACGTCCATCTCTTCCTTCGCACTGATCCAACAGGCGCTCCTACCTACGTCGCCCAACCGGCTGAAGGAATATACGAGCCATGCGCCGCGTGCAGAGCTCCCTCACCTGCGCGACAGGCTGCTGAACCTGGGGTCGAGGTCGTACTTCCTCTGCAGCGTCGGCGACGCGTCTGAAGAGACCATTCGCCGCTGCATCGCAGCGCACCAGACGAAGCCGCCAGAGCACCGGACGGCCCGAGAGTCACAGCCCGATGCGAGCATGGCGTCGTGAGCCAGGTCACCCGTCTTGTTCGGGTCCGCCATCACGGGGCGCCGGTGTTCCTCGGCTTCAGGACGTCCCCCGACGTCACCAGGTCTTCTGTGTGGTCCGCCGACCCCGACGTGGTGGCCAGGTGGATGGCGAGCGGCTTTCGGTTCCGCTTCAACCAGCGCCGCTCGTGTCGGAGCCGCTACCTCACCTGCAAGGACCGGGAGGGCAACCTCGCCGTCGTCGAAGACCCGTCAGGCGAGCGCATCCTCGTCCCGCTCGGCTCGAGGGTCGTCGACATCTCCGACGCGGAGGCTCGCGCGCAGCATTCGCACCTCGCGGCGACGCCGTCGCTCGCGCTGGAGGCGACGAACAGGACCGAGACCCAGGAACGCCCGCCCCTCCGCCCTCGCCTCCTGTGACCAGCGTCTCCATCCGAACCAGGGCTCGGATCGAGGAGCCGGCGGAGGCTCTCCGCGCCTGGAGTCCGCCGCGTCGAGTCCGCCGCGTCGAGTCCGCCGCGTCGAGTCCGCCGCGTCGAGTCCGCCGCGTCGAGTCCGGCCATCGTGATTACACGCGATCAACTCCGGCGGCGCTCGATCGCCCTCGGGCTGATCGTCTGGTGCACGACGAAGGACGGCTCGGCCTCGATCCCACCCGCCGTCAGGCGCTGTCACTGATACAACCCCCTGTCATCGTGTAGTCGATGGTGCTCACCTCAGAGGCGGCCCAGGTCGTCGAGGCAGCGGAGACGTTCTTGGCGGCCGTCTCGGAGTTCGAGCCGGCGAGCGCGCCGGCTGC
>JAJYGM010000720.1 GCA_021785095.1 Actinomycetes bacterium | reverse complement strand
CGAGGCAACGGGCGCGACGGGTGACGCCGAGCGCGAGGGCGAGCCGGACAGTGACGAGCGCGAGGGCGCAGCCGAGGCAACGGGCGACGGAGATGGCACCCCCACGGACGGGGCGACGACTACCGCTTCCTTGCCCTTAGTCTTCGGTGACGTCGGCGGCTGCTTGCTCTCCACGCCGCCGGTGACGGAGTTATGACGCTCCCCACTCGACGTCGAGCGAGGTGACGCCGTCTTGTGAGCCAGAAGAACTTTTGAAAAGTCGGGACGTTCGGCGCCGGGCGTCCCGCCCTGGTCGACCGGCGTGCTCGCAACCGAACTCGGCTGAGACGGAGACGCAGCGTCCGGACGAGTCACGGTATTCACGTAGTACCCCCTGATGTGCTGAGACCGGCCAAGGACAAAACCGCTGGGACGTACGCCTGCGTTTCTGGATACGGAGGCACTCCCCCGTAGCGGACCACCGCGGCAGGACCCGCGTTGTAGGCCGCCAACGCGTTCGCGTACGATCCGAACTGTGACGCGTAGGTCCCAATGAGTTTGGCTGCGGCATTGATAGCCTGAACCGGGTCAAAGGGATTAATGCCCATCCCAGCGGCCGTGCCCGGCATGAACTGGGCGATGCCTTCGGCTCCAGCGGAACTGACTGCGTTGGGATTGAATCCGCTCTCTTGCGAGATGAGTCCAGCCAGAAGTGACGCGGGTATCCCATTTTGAGCCGCAGCCGCCTCCACCGCCGCCGCGTACTGGCCGGGTACGGTGACCGCCCCCATGACGGCGTCAGGCGTTGGGCTTGGGACAATCCGGCGTATTGCCACAATCGGCCCGGCCGTCGCGACGGACTGCTGCTGGACCACGGTGCCCGTATAGGGGGCGTCGATCATCTCGCCGTCTCCCGCGTAGATCGCCACGTGCCCCGGCGAGGTTGGTGTTCCGTCGGAGCCAGCGAAGAAGAGAAGGTCACCGGGCTGTGCGTCGCTGAGGCTCGCCACCGGTGTCCCGACCGTCGCCTGCTCTTCGCTTGTTCGCGGCAGGTTGATTCCCAGTTCGTGGTAGACGTACTGGGTCAACCCAGAACAGTCGAAGCCGGACGGTGAGGTGCCCCCCCATACGTACGGAGTACCCTCCAGTTGCGACGCGAGCGTTACCACTTCGTTCTGAGTACCGGTCGTCGGGATCCCGCTCGCTAACGAGTTCGACACGGCACTCGAGGCCGCCCCATTGGGCGGAGCAGTCACGCTGGACGCAGTAGCCAACTGGGGTAGCAGCATCATTTCCATCAGGTTCAGTTCGGTGTTGGCCGAGCTAGCCGATGAGATCCCGGAGCTCAGTGGCAACGAGGTCGACGTGCTCAGCAACGGGTTGGCCCCCGACAAGCCCTCAATCTCCGAGAGCGCCTCGGCCGCCTGGCTCAAGGTCGCCGCGAAGGACTGCCCCGCTGGAGGCGCACCGCTGACCGACCCCGAGGGGGCCGTAGCCTGCATCTGATCCAACGTCTGGTAGATCTGGGCGAGGGTGACGGATCCGACAGCCACGTTCAGTCCCTCGCCATCCGGTGGCGTGAGTTGGTAAGATCGTCGAGTTCAGCCACCTCACTACGGGCTGCGTCCACTCTCCACTCCGCTCGCGCCTGTTCATCCAGACGCTCCAGCACTCCCGCTCGCCGGCTCGCCACGCTCCACGCCTCTCGCGCAGCGCCACACTCCTGCGACGCGACGGCCACCCTCTGGCGACGACTCCGCAGGCTGGCGGCGAGCCGTTCGCCCTGGTCACCTACCCACTGGATCTGCGTCGCGGTCGCCGTCCCGGCGACCGCGGGGAGGTCTCGCAACTCGTCATAGGCGTCACGTTCGGCCTCACGCTCAGCACGAAGGACACGGAGCGAGGCGATCAACCGCTGGCGAGCGAGCCGTTCCTCGAGCTCTCGAATTCGCTCCACCGTCGCCAGGCGAAAACGATAGGCCTTCACGAGTCGTCCTCGTGGTCCGCCAGCAAGTCAAGGAGGCCCGCGCGGGCGACCTCGACGTCACTGACCTCGTCAATCGCCTGCTTGCAGTAGCGGTCAATGGCGGGCTTGAGCACGAGTGCCCGGTCAACAACGGGATTCGTTCCAGCGACGTAGGCGTCGATTTCAATCAGGTCCTTGCTGTCACGCCACGCCGCGAGAAGTTCGCGCACCTCCGCCGCAGCTCGAATCTGTTCGGTCGGCGTGACCGCCGGAGCCA
Source organism: Actinomycetes bacterium (assembly GCA_021785095.1). Next base: position 2,061 of record JAJYGM010000720.1, on the reverse strand, counting down.
CTCTCGAGATCGAGCTGAGAACATCCACGGCTGGAAAGTGGTTCGACTCCGCCAAGGACCTCGACAACTGCACGTGCCCATCGAGAATGGATCGCGACGTGTCTGCAATCGGCTCGTTCATGTCGTCACCCTCGACGAGCACCGTGTACAGACCCGTGATGGACCCCTTCTCACTGAGACCAGCTCGTTCCAGCAGACGAGGTAGCAGCCCGAACACACTGGGCGGATAGCCCCGCGTCGCCGGCGGCTCGCCAGCCGCGAGGCCGACCTCCCGACGTGCCATCGCGAAACGAGTGACCGAGTCCATCATGAGGACCACGTCATTTCCCTGGTCGCGAAACCATTCCGCAATTCGGGTGGCTGTGAACGCCGCCCGAATTCGCATCACCGCGGGCGAGTCCGACGTGGCCACCACCACCACGGACCGTGCCAATCCCAGTTGACCGAGATCGCGCTCAATGAACTCAGCAACCTCTCGTCCCCGCTCACCGATGAGCGCCACCACCGACACATCCGCGGACGTGCCGCGTGCGATCATCGACATGAGCGACGACTTTCCAACACCTGATCCCGCGAAGATTCCCAGCCGTTGGCCCTTCCCACACGGAACCAGCCCGTCAAGGACCCGTACGCCCAGTGGGAGCTGCTCACTGATCAGCCCACGACGTAGGGGGTGCGGGGGTGCACCCATCACCGAGACCTCGCTACCCACAATCTCCGCTCCGCCATCAAGTGGATGCCCCACGCCGTCGAGAACACGTCCGAGCAGCTGCGGACCCACGCGCACCGGTATTGGACCGCCCAGCGATACCACCCGCGTCCCCGAACGCAACCCCTCGGTCTCGCCAAGCGCCAGGCACACGACGCGATCATCGCGTACCGCCACCACTTCAGCCAGAACTCGTCGGCCCAGAGGAAAGAGTGCGAGCCCCTCACCGATGGCCGCCGGGATGCCCGCAACCTCAATGGACATGCCAACCATCTGCGTCACCTGGCCGTAGCGTTGGGGCCGGGCAGCGGCGCGTGCTGGCGCGCTCAGGGCGTCAAGCAACTCGGTCATCGGACACCCAGACCTCTTCGGCTGCCTGCAGAACCTGGCGCACCCTCTCAAGAGCGGAACCCAGTTGCCCGTCGAGCGTAGCCTTACCGATTTCCGCGACGGCTCCGCCGCGCTCGATTGACGGATCGGGGACCACCTTCAGTTCCCGATCACGCTGCAACTCAGTCATCTCACCGAGCGTCTCGATGTCCTGTGGGTGCATCCACACCGTAACCGGGTCACTGCCCTCGTCCAGCGTAAGTGCCCGCTGTATCGCGTCGTAGCCAGGACTCGTAGCCAACTTAAGTTCGCGGCCGAGAAGTTCCTCTACGATGGCGAAGGCGAATCGGGGCGCGGCCGCCTGCACCTCAGCGCGTAGGCGACGGCCGGACTCTTCCAACTCGCGGATCGCGTTGGAGAGGGCTGCCAGTGCCGTCGCCGCTCGCTGCGACTCCAGTGCCCGGTCACGCTGTTGCTCGACACGTGCGGCGGCCATACCCTGCGCGTACCCGTCGTCGTACCCCTGTCGCGCGACCGCCTCGCGATCCAGCGCCAAAGCGTCCTCGTCATCGACACGGCTCACGTACGACGTCGGGACAACCACCGTAGGAGTCAGCCGGCGAAGCTCCCGCGCCGCCGCTGCCGGCCTTCTCCCTGAATCAAGGTACGTCACTGCACCACCTCATCGTCACGGGCGATAATGATGACGCCCTCCTCGTCGAGCTGTCTGGTTACGCGCACGACCATGCCCTGAGCCGCATTGATCTGCGTGGCCCGAACCGCCCCCATGACCTCAATCTCCTCCTCGATGATTCCGATGACGCGCTCGGACAGGTTGGAGCGAATCCTCGCGAGATTCTCGGGCGACAGATGAGGATCCTTCATGGCGAGAGCCAGAGTTGGAGCGTCGACCTTTCGAAAGATCTGCTGGAGCGCCTTGTCGTCGAGACGCAACACGTCATCGAACGTGAACAGCTTGGCGCGGATCCTTTGAGCCAGGACCTCGTCCTCCTGCTCGATCT
>JAJYGM010000605.1:2666-4292 GCA_021785095.1 Actinomycetes bacterium | reverse complement strand
ACCTGTTGGACAACCACGGTGCATGCTCCTCCGGACGCGGGACGCCCCCGCTCTCGTCATCGAGAGCGGGGGCGTCCTCGCTACAGCTCCCCCGAGCGGCTGTCATGCCGCCTGGGAGCTCGGTGGTCAGGCCGCCGAGGGGAACCCGGACGACTGGATCGTCGACGAGTTCGTACCCAGGCCGGCGATGTCGCAGTACGACGTGCCGGGCGTGATCTTGTAGACGCCGTAGTACTCGCCGGACGCGTTGGGCACTCCGCTGCCGGAGCCCTTGCCGTTCGTCAGGGTGATGTTCTTCCACGGCAGCGTCGGAGCGGTCGCGCTACCACCATTGGCGATCGTCTGCGTGTTGTCAGCGACCCACCAGCACTCGTTCGTCTTCTTGGCCAGCGTGAAGATGATGGCGCCGTTGCCCCCGGCCGAGACGGTCATCGAGAGATCTCCGGCCGTGACCGACGCCGTCGACCCCGGATCGGACACCAGGTTCAGCGACGGCTCGTTCGCCTGCACCTTGCTGATCAGCGCCGACGTTGACGGGTAGGACTGCTGGTTCGACTCGTAGACGCCCTTGGCATCGGTGAGTGCAGTGTTCAGGTTGGACTGGGCGGCACGGTCGTTGGCCGAGCCGGTCACCCCGAGGAAGGTCGGGATGGCGATGGCGAGCAGGATGGCCAGGATCAACAGCACGACCATCAACTCGATCAGGGTGAAGCCGGCATCCGCCGCCTCCTCGCCGTCACGAACGGCGTCGCGCCGATCGTTCAGACGCTCCATCAGCCTTGCAAGCATGAGTTCCTCCTTGTTGGAACCGAGCAATATGACGAGGCCCCCCACACGGCGACCCATCTCCGTCATCGGCCAGGATCGCACGCGACTTGAACACAATTGTCGATATGCGCCGGGCCTTCCTGTTTCTGCCTTCAACCGGTCAATTGTGGATCAGCTTGATGTAGCTGAACATCGGCAGGTACAGGCAGATCACCATGGTGCCGACGCCGGCACCCATGACCACGGTCAGCAGCGAGTGGCTCGAGGAGGGCCGTCATGTTGTCGACCGTCGTCTCGACCTCCGCGTCGTAGAACTCGGCCACCTTGGCGAGCATGGCGTCGAGCGCACCGGTCTGCTCACCGACCTCGATCATCTGGACCACCAGGGGGGGGATGACCTCTTCGTGCTCCCGGAGCGTGTCGGCAAGGGGGCGCCCTTCACGAATGCCGTTCTTCGCCTGGATCAGCACGTCGGCGACCTTCCGGTTGCCGGTCACGTCCGAGCAGATGTCGAGCGACTCGAGGATGGGAACGCCCGATTGGATGAGCGACGACAGCGTGCTGGTGAACCGGGCCAGGGCCAACTTGTGGGTGAGCCCACCGACGATGGGAGGCTTCAGCTTGAAGATGTCCCACAGCTCGCGCCCACGGTCGGTCTTGATCCACCGGCGGAAGAAGACGATGCCGGCGATGACGACGATGAGGATGAGGAACGCCCAGAAGCTGGCGATGATGTTGGAGACGTCGATCAGGATCTGGGTCGGGACCGGGAGCTTGCCGCCGAGCGACTTGAAGAGGTTCTGGAACACCGGGACGATGAACACGATCATCGCCACGAAGATGACGACCATCACCGAC
>JAJYGM010000605.1:0-2656 GCA_021785095.1 Actinomycetes bacterium | reverse complement strand
CCGCACGACCCGGCGCAGGTTGGCCTGCTTCTCTATCGTGCTCGCCAGGCTGGTGAGCACCTCGTCGAGGTTCCCGCCGGCCTCGCCCGCCCCGACCAGGGTCACGAACAGGTGGGAGAAGACCTTGGGGTGTCTGGCGCACGCCACCGAGAGCGCTGAACCGTTCTCGACGTCGAGCCGTACGGCGTTCAGAACGCGGGAGAGCTCGGGGTTCTCCACCTGCCCGGCCAGGATCCCCAGCGACCGCACCACCGACAGTCCGGAGTCGACCATGGTGGCCAGCTGCCGGGTGACGACCGCCACCTCCTTCAGCTTCACCCGGTCCGACAGGCCGGGGATCTTGATCTCCTTCTTCATGGAGATGTTCGACTTCGGGGTGACCGAGATGGGCATGTAGCCCATCTCCCGGAGGCGCTTCACGACGAGGGCCATGCTGTCGCCCTCGAGCTGTCCCTCGACCAGGCCGCCGGACCGGTCACGCACCTTGTACTCGAAGGTCAGTGCCACGTCGTTCCCTCTCTTGTCCCCCGCCCCCCTCCCCCGCTACCTGCGGGATCGTGGGGGCACTGCTCGTGCGCGGGCGCGCCTGCTGTCAGGTGTTCAGGTGGTTGCGGAGATCGTCTTCGTTGCGGGAGCGGTCGAACGCCACGCTCTCGGTGATGAGCCCGTCCTTCACCATCTTGGCCAGACCCTGGTCCATGGTCTGCATGCCGAAGGTGGAGCCCGTCTGCATCAGCGAATAGATCTGGTGGGTCTTGTTCGACCGGATCAGGTTGCGGATGGCCGACGTGCACATCATCACCTCGCAACACGCCACCCGCCCCGTTCCGTCGGCGTTCAGGATCAGCTGCTGGGTGACGACGCCTTCGAGCGTCGAGGCCAGCATGACCCGGATCTGCTCCTGCTGACTGGTCGGGAACACGTCGATGATGCGGTCGACCGTCTGGGGCGCGTCCTGGGTGTGCAGGGTGGCGAACACCAGGTGGCCGGTCTCGGCCGCGGTGAGCGCCGTCGAGATCGTCTCCAGGTCGCGGAGCTCACCGACCAGGATCACGTCGGGGTCCTGGCGCAGGACCCGGCGGAGGGACTCGGCGAACGAGAAGGTGTCCTCGCCGATCTCGCGCTGGTTGATGATGGAGCGCTTGTGCTCATGGAGGAACTCGATGGGGTCCTCCACGGTCACGATGTGCAGCGGCTTCGTCCGGTTGATGATGTCGATGAGGGATGCCAGCGTCGTCGACTTGCCCGACCCGGTCGGTCCGGTGACGAGGACGAGGCCCCGGCGGAGCTCGGTGAACGACCGCACCGACTCCGGGATGCCGAGCGATTCGAAGGCCGGCATGTCGTGCGGGATCGGACGGAGGGCGGCGGCCACCGTCCCGCGTTGCAGCGAGACGTTGACGCGGAACCGGCCCACGCCCGCGATCGAGTGCGAGGTGTCGAGCTCGCGCTCGTCCTCGAACCGCTCCCGTTGCGACGCCGGCAGGATCCCGAAGACCATCTCCCGGATGGTCTCATTGTCCAACCGGGGGCACCCCTCGATCGGGCGGATGGCACCGTGGAGCCGGATGCAGCCGGGCATCTGGGCGGTGAGGTGAAGGTCGGACGCGCCGACGGCCACCGCGTAGCGGAGGAGGTCGTCGATGTGGAGGGGCGTGTCGCCCGAGGGCCCTGCCGGCGGCTGGGGGCCCGCCGGTGCCGCCTGGGCGGGGGGGGCGGGGGAAGCCGCTGTGCCGTTGCCGTTGCCGTTGGCGGCCGGCTGGGCCGCCGCCCCGGAGGCGAGGCCGTCGGGACCGGCCGCGAGCACCTGCTCGATGACCATGGGGTCGGCGAGCACCGGGCTGATCTGGTAGCCGACCATCGACGAGAGCGCCTGCAGATCGTTCGGCGACGGTGGCTCCCCGAAGGCGACCACCAGCTGGCTCCCGTCGGACATGACCCCCACAGCCCCGTACTCACGGCCAACCGCCTGGGGGAGCGCCGCCACCGCGTCCCGCTGGGGGGTGACGGCGGCGAGGTCGACCGCCTGCATCTGCGACGCCTGGGCCAGTGCGCCGACCACCGCCGCCGCAGGAGCGACCTGCCGGGCAATGAGGAGCGTGCCCAGCGGTATGCCCGTCGCCTGCACCTCGGCGACGAGGGGTGCGAGCTGTTGATCGGTGGCGTAACCGCCCGCCACCATGGCCTGGGACAGGCGCTGCGACCACTCCAGGCGCTGAGCAACGTCGACGGGGCTCATGCGACCACCCGGAGGACTTCCTCGAGTGTCGTCTCGCCCTCGAGCGCCTTCCTCAGGCCACTCTGGCGGAGCGTGACCATTCCTTGCGACACGGCAAGCCGGTGGATCTCTTCCACGGACCCCCCCTCGATGATCAGCCGCTCGATCTCTTCCGTGATGGGCATGAGCTCGGCAAGCGCCTTTCTGCCACGGTAGCCGGTGTTGGAACAGGCAGGGCAACCGTTGGCCTGGTACAGGGTCTCGAGCTTGCCGACCTCCTCCACCTCCTCCAGCGTCCAGCCGGCGGCGATGATATCGGCCTCGGTCGGCTCGTAGGGGGATTTGCAGTGCTGGCAGAGGCGGCGGGCCAGGCGCTGGGCCAGCACCCCCGACAGTGCGGACGTCACGAGGAACGGCTGGAGGCCCATCTCCACCAGG
>JAJYGM010000689.1 GCA_021785095.1 Actinomycetes bacterium | reverse complement strand
CGGCTGCGGATCGGTGTAGCGAACACCGAGCGCCCGCCCGAACGTGAGGTCGGTCGCGGCGGTAAGCCCGATCACGATCTCGTTCGCCTTCTCCTGATCGGCGGGAAGCCTGGCGCGGCCGAGTTGCTCCCCGAACATCCGAAGCGCGTTCGCCTCGCGATCAGGTAGGGCCGCGACCGCCGCGGTGTCCTGCCCCGGCCTGAGCGCATCCGCGACGACCGTGGCCCGGCCGCCGGTCGTCCGCTCGAGGCGCCAGCCGCCGGCCGGCCACCTCGATCCGGTGGGCAGCCAGAAAATCTCAACGGCCCCTGTCTGTGTCGCAGCGGCCCAGATCACGCCTGGCGCGGCCGTAGCCGCCCCCCCGTCACGACTGGGCGCGATCCACAGCAGCGGCAGCAACACCGTGAGCCCAAACACGCGATGTCGTTGGCTCATAGCGAGAAGTCTCCGCACACCTCAGGGTTCCATAACGGTATCGGGATCTCGACGCAGGCGTGGCAGCCGATCGCGACCGGCAAGGCAGAGAAGTTGATCCCGGCCGTGACGCCCACACCGATGCAGGCGTCGAAGGCGCACACCTCGGCCTCGAGGCCGGCGTCGGCGTGGCCCGAGATCGCCGGTGCCGGGGTGATCGCGAGGCCGACGTCGGCCCACCCCTTGACGTGCCCGATGCTGCACCCCAGGTAGATCGTCATCGAGCCGCCGGTTTCGAGCCCCTGGCTGCTGAGCATCAGGTAGGAGTCCACGTTCCCGAAGTTCAGGAGGGTCGCCTTGATCCGCGGGCCCTCCTTGGCACCCGCGTGGATGTACCAGTCGCCGCTGCCGAAGTGAAGCGCGACCGCTGCCGTCGCCTCGCTCGACCCGAGGTCGAACTTGACGACGTCGAGGAACGAGAGGCCACCCCAGAGCCTGCCGTCGAAGTCGCCGTTGGCCCACTGGAAGTAGCCCGCGAAGTCGCCGTTCCCGTCGTGCTGGTTCTTGAGCAGCCAGGCGTGGAAGTCCATCCGCGCGCCCACCGACGGGCTGATCGTGAGGTCGCCGTCGAACGTGAATGCGAAGCCGCCGTCGGACGAGCCCACCCTCATCCCCGCCATGAACATGAAGTTGCCGGAGAAATCAGGCTGGGCGTCCTTGATGCTTCCCGCGTTCTTGAACGCGTCGAGCGGGAAGTTGTAGCCGAGACCGCCGCGCACCGCATAGAGGAAGAGGTACGGCGGTACCAGCGGGGTGCCCGAAGGCCCGAGCGGGATCTGCGCGCGGGTCAGCCAGTAGCTCTTGCCGTTCTCGTAGCCGAGCAGGAACTCCGCCTTGACCGGTGGACCGCCGAACATCGCCAGGTCCACCGGGCCGTAGAAGCGCGTGTCCTGCTCGCCGTCGTAGTGCGGGCTGATGTTGGCCTGGAGCGCCGGCGAGCCGGCCGGGAACGCCACCTGCACGCCGAACGGCGAGGTGACGGGCCCCGACCCTACGTAGTCCTTGCCGGGACGGCTGATGGCGTAGTTGACCTGGGCCTCCGCCGCCGGCAGCGTCTCCGACAGATGCGACGTCACCTTGACGGCTAACAGCAGGCGATCGTTGCCGGACGTGACGCCGGTGAGCGTGACCGAGTTGAGGTCGAGCGGCGTGTCGCCCAGCTTGGCGTGGCCGGACAGGGCGATGGTGGCGGCGGGCGCGCCCTTGGCGAAGTACGCCCGCCCGTCGAACCCGAAGAACATCCCGTCGGCGGTGAAGCTGGCCAATGACTTCCCTTCCGCCATCAGTTCGAAGTCGGTGTCCGCGCGCACCGCCCAGCCGACGTTCTCCTCCTGCGTGAAGAAGAGGTTCCCAGCCTTCATCGAAATTCGGTTCGGCGCGTCGTTGTACTGCTCGAGAGGGGCGGACCCGATGAAGGCGAAGCCGATGCCCGCGGATTTTCCCCCGCCCGACTGCAGGTGGGCGTCGCCGCCGAACTCGGTTTCCGGCCACGGCACGTGCACCTTCATGTTCTTGTAAACGGCATCAAAAGTGCCGCCGTGGGCGCTAACCTGAATGCCGTCGAAGCCGACCCATCCCTCTCCGATCTTCGCCTTCCACGGCTTCGTGGTGACCGCCCCGCACATGCCGGCATCGGCGATCCCCCAGTCGGTCACGCCCTGCTCGTACGCGCCCCCCTCGCCGACCAGGTCCATCGTGTAGGGGGCGAGCGTGGCGTGGCCGAGGTGCACACCTACCCAGGCCACACCACCTCCACCGCCGCACTGCGAGGAGGCGGCGTCGCCCTGCGAGCGGCTCCAGTCGAAGCGCACATCGTCGGAGCGGATCTTGAAAGCACTCCAGCCGATCAGGACCTCGGGCAGTTTCTCGCCAGTCGTGTACCAGTCGCCTTCGACCAGGCCGGGGCCGCTCCCCGTCACCGGCGCGGTGACTCCCTTCCATGCGGGAGGCTTCTCCGCGCCCCCCGGGACGCGCAGCGTCGTGTCCTTGAGCGCGAGGTCGAGCGTGACGTCGAGCTCGGTCGCCGCCCCCGCTTGGCCGACGAGTCGTGTGAGCGTTCCCTGCAACCCGGGTCCGTCGATGCCGCGGGCGGGCGAGACGTCCAGCTTCCCGGATACGACGTGCTCGGAATCGGGCACATCCCAGTCGGAAAAGGTCACCGAGATCGCGTGCTTGCGGGCGCTGCTCGAGTCTTTGGTGAGCGGCAGCATCAGCACGCCCTTGCCGGAGTACTTCGACCCCACGCTCGTGACGTTGCCCTCGAGCCCGGAGATCCGGAACTCGCCCAACTTCGTCGGGAAGATGAAGACGCACGGCTGGCCGGCCTCGGCGGCCACGACCTGGTACGGGCGCGGCTCCGAGGTCACGAACAGCGGCTTGCCTTTGACGATGTGGACGTCGGCGAGCACCGACTGGGCCGCCGATTGCAGCGACACGAACGCCGGCAGACCGGCTCCGGCCGATGATCCCGGCGCGAGAACGCTCACCCGCCCGGCGCCGTGGCCTGCATCGAGGATCGCCTTGGCAAGGACGAGGTCGCCTGGCGCCAGCGTGCCGCCCTGCGCCGCGCCGATGATCGTGTCGGTGGCGAACGCCAGGTTCACCGGGGTCGGCACGGGGACCACCTCGGCCGCCACCGTCACCTTGTGGAGCCCGACCTTCTCGACGCTCAGCACGTCGGAGTCGAGCGTGACTTCCGCGAGCACCGGCGGCGGCCACATCCGCGGATCGCGCCCCAGCCCCGTGGCCTGCCCGGAGGGCCCGATGTCCTTCTCCTCGGTGGAGAACGCGATCCCGTCCAGCATCCAGGTGATCCGTGCCCTCCCCCGACCGTAGTAACGCAGCGTCGCCTGGGCGGTGAGCGATTCGTCGCAGGTGCTCACGCTGACGGGCCCAAGCCCGGTCGTCATCATCGTGGCCCGCACCGGCTCCTTGTGCGCCCTCGTCGTCCCCGCTTCCCCCGGCGCTCCATGCCCGGGGAAGCCGATCACCGCGATCGCGTCGAGGTGGAGCGGCCCCGTGGCCCGGGTGTCCTCACGTGTGGTGATCGTCAGCGTGTTGCAGTACAGCATGTAGGCCCGCCCGATGAGCTGCGCGGAGGAGAGCTGCCACGCCGCCAGCGTCGCCTGCGCCCTCTGCTGGCTGAACCCGCCGGCGGCCATCCCGACGCCCGCCGGTTCCACCGCCTGCGAGGGAGGCGCGGCCTTCGGCCGACCTGCAGCACTCGTCAGCGCCGCCGCGGCACCGCCCTGCAACGCCAGCAGCGTCAGGTACGGTGAGGCCTGGGGGCCGTCGATGGCCATGCCCAGTTGGGCCGCGTCCACATGCTGCGCGTCGCCCTCCGCGAGCTGGAAGAACCGGATCGTATAGGTGCCCGTGCGATCGTACGAGTGCCGTAGCGAGGCGGGCTCGGGGCTCTGCCCCTTCGGGTTCGGCAGCTGGATCTTGACGTCGCGCCCCCACTCGGTCAGCGGCACCGACGAGTGGCCACCGGCCGGCAACACCACGCGGACGGGCTCGACGGAGCCGTCTCCCCAGTCCACGAAGAGGGTGTCGAACTCGAACTGCGCGACGTTTCCGACGAACCCACCGGGCGGCGGGGGTTCCATGACGGCCTTGGGATGCGCGGCCCACGGCGAGAACGCCAGGTCGAACTCTCCAGAGAGCCCGAAGACGTCGCCCGGGTAGTTGTTCGGGTCGATCCGCGGGTTCTTCTGGCCGTTGACCACGTCGTAGACGATGTTCCCGTTCTCGTCGAGCACGCTCTTGTCCGACAACGGTTCGAGGTTCACGCTGCCCGAAGTGGAGCTCCCACC
>JAJYGM010000651.1 GCA_021785095.1 Actinomycetes bacterium | reverse complement strand
GACGAAGGGCGGCTCGCCCGCGGCGCGCTCGGCAAAAGGTGACCGGTCGCTCACCGGGCCGCCTCGCGCGCGTTCGTCATCTCCGCGAGCGCGTCGATCGGCGCAGTCGCCAGAGGCGCCTCGCCGTCCGCCTCGCCGCCGGGCGGTCGCGCCGAGAAGAGGTGCAGGTGCCCGAAACGCAGCGCGCAGCTGCCGCCAGGCTCGAGGGCGAGGTCCTTGCCGACGTAGGCCCTGAGGCTTACGGGTCCACTGCGTAGGAAGAGCTCGTTGACATAGCCCTTTCTTGTGACCCGCTCGACGACGAAGGCGCCGCCGGGGTCGGGCGTGACGATCACGTCTTCTGGCCGCACGCCGATCTCGACCCGGCCGGCGCCCACCTCGTCTGTCGGCACGGCGTCGAGCGGCACCGTGATACCGCCCGAAAGGCGCGCCAGGCGGCCGTCCACCGTTCCCGCCAAGAAGTTCATCGCCCCGAGGAACTCGGCGACAAAACCCGTCTCGGGCGTGTCATAGATGGCGCCCGGGGTGCCGATCTGCTCGATCCGGCCGTCGCGCAGCACGGCGATACGATCGGACAGCTCGAGCGCCTCCTCCTGATCGTGGGTGACGAGGATCGTCGTCGTGCCGACTTCGCGCTGCAGGGAGCGGACGAAGGTCCGAAGCTCCACGCGTAGCTTCGTGTCGAGCGCACTGAAGGGCTCATCGAGCAGCAAGATACGCGGCTCGAGCGCGAGCGCGCGCGCGAGCGCGACGCGCTGTTGCTGGCCGCCGGAGAGCTGGGCGGGAAGCCTCCCGCCGAAGTCGGCGAGGCCAACGATCTCGAGCAGCTCGGCGACCCGGGTGCGGATCTCGGTCTTCGGGCGCTTGCGCAACTCGAGCCCGAAGCTGACGTTGCGGGCGACGCTCAGATGCGGCCAGAGCGAGAGCTGCTGGAAGAGCATCGCCGTCGGCCGGCGCTCGACGGGCACCTTCACGACGTCGTTGTCGTCGATCAAGATCCGCCCGCCGTCTGGGGCGATGAACCCACCGATCATCCGCAGCACGGTGGTCTTGCCGCTGCCGGACGGACCGAGCAAGGTGACGAACTCCGAAGGCGCGACCGACAGGCTTACCTCGTCGACGGCGACGGCGCCGGCGAAGGCCTTTCGCACCTGCTCGAGGACGAGCGCCGAGCCGCGGCTCGCCGTCAGGGGTTCTGTGCGCACCAGTTCTCCTAGCGAAGCTGCATCGCCGAGCCCGTGCCGGCGAAGAGGTGTTTGCGAACGAGCAGCATCAAGACGACCGAGGGGATCGAGAGCACGACCGCGAAAACGGCAGCGAACTGCACTGGGTAGTCGAGCACGAGCGAGTACATGCGCACCGGCATCGTGAGGTAGTTCGGAGCCCCTACAAGGAACGTGCCCTGTGCCTCGTCGAAGGCGGCGAGGAAACTCAGCACGGCGGCAACCGCGATACTCGGGCGGGCGAGGGGGAGCATGACGCGCCAGAAGACCTGGAACTTGCTGGCACCCGCGTCATGGGCCGCGTCGACGAGCGCGTCGGGGATCGCGGCGAACCCGGTCGCCGGGATCCAGGTCATGAACAGGATCGTGCCAATCAGCTGGACGATCACGACGCCGACGACGGTGCCCATCAAGTTGAGGGCGAACAGCATCGGGATCATCGCGATGTACAAGCTGATGCGCGGGAAGGCGTTAATCGAGAAGATCGAGAGCAGCACGACGCGCTTGCCGGGGAAGTTGAAGCGCCCGAGCGCGTAGGCCGCCGGAAGGCAGAGCACCGCCGAGAGCGCGACCACGACCGGCGTGATCGTCACCGAGAGCACGACTGAGTGGAGCAGACCCGGTGAGGAGAGCACGGTGTGCCACCACTGGACCGTGAAGGACGTCGGAACGAGCGAGGGGAAATTGAAGTTGCCGGCGAAAGCGAGCAGCACGAGCCACGCGAGCGGCACGGTGATGAAGAACACCGCGGCAAGGAAGAGCACCGCCTGGATGGTCCGAGCTGCGACGACAAGGATGACCGGGCGCGTCGCTGGACGGAAGGCGGCTTCTTCTCGCAGCGGAGCGCTAGCGACCGACACGGCGCCTCCTCGATCCGAGCGCGTAGAGGCAGCCGATGAGGGCTGCCAGGACAAAGATCGTAAAGCCGATCACGGCGGCCTGTTGGGGCTGGTTGTAGGAGCTGAAGGTGTTGACGGCATCGACGCCGAGCATCAGCGGGCTCGAGGGACCGATGATGTAGGGGACGGTGAAGCTGCCGAGCACACCGACCGCGGTGAAGCAGAAGACGATCGTCGCCTCCTTGCGCAATTGAGGGAGGGCGATCCGCCACGCGACGGTGAGCGGCCGAGCCCCGGCGTCGCGGGCGGCATCGAGCGAGCTGTCGGTGAGCGAGGCGACGCCGGCGCGCATCAAAAGCACGGCGAAGGGAAGGCTCACCCAGACCTCGGCGAGCACGACACCCTGGAGCTTGCCGCTGAAGATGAGCGCGTTCGAGATTCCCGCCAACTGGGCCAGGCTGTTCGTGAAGCCCCGCGAGCCCCAGAAGGTCCACAACGAGAAGCTCGCAATGACGACGGGGATGAACAGCGGGATCACGGCGAGGAACTGCAGCGTCGCGATCGCCCGGCTCGGGCGCAGGCGGTGCCAGAGCGTCAACGTCGTGGCGAAGACGAGCACGACCGCCGAGGTGACGACAAAGACGATCGCGGTCGCGCTGATGTCTTGCAGGTAGGCGTGATTCTCAAAGAGCTGGGTGATCGCGCCGAGCGTCCCGATGCCGCGCCCGGGGATCTCGTCCTGGCCGAGCGAGGAGACCGCCGAGTTCGGGCCCCCGAGGTGGCCGAGCATCAGCAAAAGGCTGAGCACGATCGGGATGCCGCCGAAGACGAGCAGGAAAGCGAGCGGGAGGAACCCGAGAAGGGAGGTGAGCCCTCCCCGGGTTCCCTCGTCGCTCGCTCGCCGTCGCTTCCCCGGACGCCGGGCTGGCGACGGGCTGCGGTCGGTGACCGCGACGCCCGCCGTCAACTCGGCGTTGAGAGGACCAGAGCTCAAGACCACCGGTGATGCGTCCTTCCGACCTACGGCACGTCCTGCTGCCAGACACGCTCCATGTCCGAGACGACCTGGGCGGAATAGGGCAGCGATTCGGCCTCACCGAGTGCGGTGAACTCGCTCTTCACCGTCGCCGTCATGAGCGAGACCTTGATCGCCGGGAAGCCGGCGAGACGCTTCACGACCTTGGCCTGCTGAGGCACCGACAAGATGAAGTTCAAGAAGGCATCGACGAGTCGCACCTGGTTCTTCGGGGTGTACTTCGGCACGCCGAGGTAGACCGGGCTGCCGGCGAACGCCGGGGTGATGTCGGTCAGCTTGACCGACTTCGGCAGCTGGCCGTCTTGGAGGGCCGACGTTGACTGGTCGGACCAGACGACGGCCATCTGCACCGCTCCCGAGCCAAGCAGCGTGAGGACCTGGGTGTTGCCCGCCGGATAGGTGCCGTTGCCGTACACGTCGCTGTTCAGCGAGTGCAACACGGCCATGCCCTTCGACCAGCCCGCCTCGAGCGAGGTGGCATGGTTGAAGGCCAGCGTGTTGACCGCCGACTTCGACAGGTACTGGTTCAAGACGTCCTCGATGAAGTACTGGCCGGACCCGCCGCCGCTCGGGTTGCAGTACGCGAACTTGCCGGGATTGGCCTTGATCCAGCTCAGCAGCTGGGCGAGGGTCTTCGGCGGGTTCTTCACCGTGGCGGAGTTGTAGGCGAGAACGACCTTCGACCCGCGATAGGGGACGGCGTCGTTCTTCACCACCGCCATCGAGGCCGACGGAACGTTCGCTGAGTTCGGGATCGCCTTCGTCGTGACCGGGATGAACAGACGCTGGCGAGCCGCGAGCTCAACGGCGTTCGTAGCCGACTCCAACAGCGCGAAGCCGCTCGACTGGTGGTTCTTCACGGCCTGGGCCACCCGGTCGAGGGTCGTCACATCGTTCGTGCCGTGCTCGGAGAACACGTAGTTGATCTTGATGTGCGGATAGGCCCGGTTGAAGCTCGGGATGAGAACGTCCTGCCAGAGTTGCTCGACGTTGGTGTCGCCACCTGAGTAAAAGGCGAAGCCTCCATGGAGGGACTTCGGATACGGGTTCGCGTGCGCCTTGGCGTGCGCCGAACGTCCTGCTGCCGCGCTCACACCGGCGCCAAAGCCGACGGAGAGCGTGAGACAGCTGACGGCAGCACCAGCCCCGACCAGCAGCCTTCTGCGCTTCACCACCATCTTCCTTCCTTTCGATTGAGA
>JAJYGM010000737.1 GCA_021785095.1 Actinomycetes bacterium | reverse complement strand
CCTCGCGTTCTTGGTGCTCGGCGTCACCATGCTCGCCCGCTTCACCCACGCGGTGCCCTACGCCGCGGGCTCCCCGACCGTGCTCTCCCAGGTGGTCGAGGCCGTCGTCGGTCACGGGGTCCTGTTCTACGTGGTGCAGGTCGCCACGCTTCTCATCCTCTACACGGGGGGCAACACCAGCTTCAACGGGTTCCCCTTCCTCGCGAGCTTCGTCGCCGGCGACTCGTTCCTCCCTCGCCAGCTCACCCGGCGCGGTCACCGCCTCTCGTTCTCGAACGGCATCATCGTGCTCACCGTCATCGCGCTCGTGCTCATCATCGCGTTCCGTGCGAGCGTCGACTCGCTCGTCTCGCTGTACGCGATCGGGGTCTTCACCGGCTTCTGCATGGCCGGCTCGGGCATGGTGAAGCACCACCTCACGCACAGGGGCCCGCACTGGCGGCGCAAGATCGCCGTGAACGGCTTCGCCGCCGTGCTGACCGCCGCCGTGGTCCTCATCTTCGTGTTCGCCAAATTCCTCGAAGGTGCCTGGGTCGTCGTCCTCGTCGGCCCGCTGCTCTACTGGGGGCTGATCCACATGAACCGTCAGTACGTCGAAGAAGAGCGCCAGCTCCAAGCCGGAGCGGCCAAGGGTGCCGAGGCGCCGGTCCTGCGGCGCCACGTCGTCATCGCGCTCGTCGATCAGCTGGACATGGCCGCTGCAAGGGCCGTCCAGTACGCCCGCGCGCTCTCCCCCGACGAGCTGCGCGCGGTGCACTTCGACATCGACAACCGGGCGACGCGTGCCCTCGTGGAGGACTGGAGCCGCCTCGGCCTGTCGCGGCTGCCGCTCGACATCGTCGAGGTGCCCGACCGCCGGTTGCCTCGCGCGGCTCTCGAGCTCGTGGCCGACGTCGTCGCAGACGGTGAGACCCAGTGCACCCTCCTGCTGCCGCGCCGGGGCTTCAACAACGCGTGGCAGCGGCTCCTCCACGACCGGACCGCCGACAAGATCGCGGCGGTCGTGAGCCAGGTCCCCCACGTCGTGGCGACCATCGTGCCGTTCAACCTGTCGCGCACGCGCAGAGGCGGCGAGGTGCTCCCGCCCGCGCGCCCCGCCGCCCCGGTTGCCCCCGGGTCCGTCGCATCGGACGCAGCAGGAGACGCCGCGGGGGACGGAGCGGCCGCCCCGAGGGGGCGCGGAACCCACGACGTCGAGGAACGGGCATCCTCGGGTCACGCGGCCGGCAGGTGGAAGGCGCCAGGCGCCCACGAGCGCCGCGCGTCCGAGGACGCCGACGGAGGGACGGATGCCGACAGGGCCCTCGCCCGGCGTGCGGTCTCCGCGCTCCCGATCTGCGAGGTCGAGTGGCGACAACGCGTCCAGGTCGCCGGCCGGATCAAGTCCGTGCGGGTGCAGCCGAGCGGAGGGACGTCCACCCTCGAGTGCACCCTTGCCGACCGGACCGGGGCGATCCTGCTCGTCTTCCAGGGGCGTCCGAGGATTCCCGGCGTCGAGCCGGGGGCGAGGCTCGTCGCAGAGGGGATGGTCGGCGCGTGGGGACGCAAGCTCGCCATCTTGAACCCCGACTACGAGCTCGTCGGCGGGCACGACACAGAGGAGCCGCTCGCCGACGCGCACTGAGCGAGCCCGCGTCAAGTGGCCATCGCGGCGGCGGACGCCGGACCCCGTACACTCCAGTCTCGGGGAGGCAGGCTGTTGGACGCGGTGAAGCGGTGGGTGCTCGGCACGCTCGTGGCCTTCGCCGGGATCGGCGCCCTCGGCGCGGTGATGATGCCGCTCCGGGGGGACCTCTCCATCGCCACCCCTGCGCTCGTCCTCGTGGTGCCGGTGGTCGCAGGGGTCGCGGTCGGCGGGCTGACGAGCGGGGTGCTCGCGGTCGCCGCCGGCTTCATCGTGTACGACGTCCTCTTCATCCCCCCCTACGGGACGCTGGCCGTGGGGGCGGCACAGAACTGGACGGCCCTCGGCGTCTACGCGGTCGTCATGCTCATCGTCGCTCGGATCTTCAGCTTCCTCCAGCGCGCGCGGCTCGACGCCCACCACGACGCGGACGCCACCCGGCGCCTGCACGAGCTCTCCGACCTCCTCATCGGCGACCAACCCGTGACGGGGGTCCTCGGCGTCATCGCCGACTCGCTCCACCAGGCGTTCGGCGCCACCTGGGTGGCCGTGCTCATCCCCGACCCCGACGACCACGACCGGCTGACGGTCGCGGCGACTGCCGGCGATCCGCCGGCCGGCGACGTCGAGGCGCTCGTGCCGGTTGGCGGGCGGACCGAGAGCCTGCGGCCGTGGACGGGCACGGCCGCGAGGTCCGACGGCGTCGTGCGGATCGCCCTCGTGGCGCGTGGACGCCCGGTCGGGCTGGTGGGCATGGCGGGGACGTCGCTCGACCGCCGCAGGCTCGAGCTGGCACGGACGTACGCGAACCAGGCCGCGCTCGCGCTGGAGGCGAGCCAGCTCAGGGAGCAGGCGACGCGCACCGAGCTGCTCGAGCAGGTGGACGCGCTGCGTGCCGCGCTCATGGGCGCGGTCTCCCACGACCTGCGGACGCCGCTCGCGTCGGTGAAGACGGCGGTCAGCACGCTGCGGCGTGCGGGGGTGCAGGGGTCGTTGAGCGAGTGCGACCGCGAGGAGCTGCTGGCGCTGATCGAGGATCGCTCCGACGCGCTCGACCGGCTCGTCGCCAACCTCCTCGACATGACGCGGATCCAGTCGGGCGCCCTGGAGCTGCGACGCGCGATCACCGTCGTGTCCGAGATCGTGGAGGGGGGCTTGCGGGCCAGCGCCGTCACACCCGGCAGGGTGTCCGTCGACCTTCCGGGCGACCTTCCCCCCGTGGACGTCGACGCCGTGCTCATGGAGCAGGTGGTCGCGAACCTGCTCGACAACGCCGAGCGCCATTCCCCGGACGAGATCCCGGTCCGCGTCGCTGCCGAGGCGTGCGGCGACGTGGTCGAGCTGTCGGTGACGGACCGGGGTCCCGGCGTCCCCGCGTCCGAGCGCGAGCGCGTCTTCACGATGTTCAGCCGGAACGGCGCGCAGGGGCGCGCCGGGCTCGGGCTCGCGATCGCCAAGGCGTTCGTCGAGGCGCACGAGCAGTCCATCCACGTCGAGGACGCGCCCGGAGGCGGCGCCCGGTTCGTGGTGACCCTCCCTGCGGCACCTCTCCCGATCGAGGTCTGACGGGCATGGCCCGCGTCCTGGTGGTCGACGACGACCGCGCGCTCCTGCGTGCCCTCGAGATCGCGCTGAGCGTCCGCGGGAACGAGGTGCTCCTGGCGAGGACGGCAGCGGACGGGATCGCCCAGGTCTCGATCACGTCTCCCGACGTCGTGATCCTGGACCTCGGGCTTCCGGACATGGACGGCATCGAGGTGGTCCGCAGGGTCCGACAGTGGACCCGGGTCCCAGTGATCGTACTCTCGGCGTCCGCCTCCGAGGACAAGAAGGTCACGGCCCTCGACGCGGGCGCGGACGACTACGTGACGAAGCCCTTCGGCATGGCCGAGCTCGAGGCCCGACTGCGGGTCGCGCTCCGTCGGCGCGCCGAGGACGGGGACCGCTCCCCGACCACCGTCGGCGTCGGGGAGCTGGAGGTCGACCTCGTCCACCACATGGCGCGCCTCGCGGGGAAGGACCTGGAGCTCACCGGCCGGGAATTCGACCTCCTCGCCTACCTCGCCCAGCACTCCGGCAAGGTCTGCACCCATCAGATGATCCTGCGCGACGTCTGGGGCTCCTCCTACGGCTCGGAGGCCCACTACCTGCGCGTCTACGCCCATCGGCTCCGTCGCAAGCTCGGCCCCGCGGGTGACATGCTGCGCACGCAGCCGGGCGTCGGCTACCAGCTGGTCGAGGATCCCGCCTGAATGCTCCTGCGCGGACGACGACGCCTGCCGGTTGGGTGGGTCTGGCCGCTGCCGCGACTCGTCGCGGACCTCGTCGCCCTGGCGTTCGCCGCGTGGGAGGGGGTGCAGGGGCGGTACTCCGCGGCGTCGCACGCAGGCATCCTCGCCGCGATCGGGATCGTGCTCCTCCTGGCGGCGCTGGCCGGCCGGGGCAGGCAGCGCAAGCGGAGCGCTGCCTGGGTGGGCGACGGGACCCGGGCGATCGCCACGGTGCTCGGCCTGGGGCGCGACGGGAGTGCGGCCGCGAGGGGCGGGCTCGTCTGGGCGCTGCTGATCGCGGCCACGATCGGCTGGGACATGACCAGCTTCGTCGAGCAGAAGCACGACCTGCCGACGTTGAGCCGGCTCTTCGGCGCCGTCACCGATCACGACTGGGGCCGTG
>JAJYGM010000087.1 GCA_021785095.1 Actinomycetes bacterium | reverse complement strand
CGGGCGACGCGCCGGCCCTCGTCGCTGCCGAGGTCGATGGCGACGTCTCTCTTCCCCACGTTGCAGGCGACGAAGCCGCTCGACAGGCCCCTGGCGACGTGGTCCCACCCGCGGACCACGTCACCTCGCCCGGGGCGCTCGATCTTGATGACCTCGGCGCCGAGCTCCGCCAGGATGAACGAGCAGAACGGCATCGCCACCGCTTGCTCGAGCGCGACGACCCTCGTGCCTGCGAGCGGAGCCGGCTGTCCGGCCGAGGCGTCGGTCACCGTCCCTCGACGGCGGGGAAGATGTCGGTCCTCGGCGCGTGCTCCCGCTTCCACACCATGACCGACCTCCGGTAGCGGATCACGAGGTCGCCGTCCTGGTTGTAGCCGCGGGTCTCGACCTTGACGACGCCCTGGGTCGGGCGCGACCGCGACGGCCGCACCTCGAGCACCTCGCTCTCGGAGTACAACGTGTCCCCGGCGAAGACCGGGTGCGGAAGCTGGATCTCGTCCCACCCGAGGGCGAACCCGTTCTCGCTCACGTCCGCGACGCCCATCCCGGCCACGATCGCCAGCGTCAGCGCGCTGTTGACCAGGCACTGTCCCCACTCCGTGCGCTTGGCGTACTCGCGGTTGAAGTGGATCTGGTTCGTGTTGTTCGTGAGGAGCGTGAAGGTGATGTTGTCGGACTCGGTGACGGTGCGTCCGTAGCGGCACCGATAGACGTCGCCGACGGCGAAGTCCTCGAGGTACCGCCCCTCCCAACCCGCTCGGACCGTTCCCATGCGCCTTCCTCCTTGCTCCTCGGGTCGCCCGCCCCTGTTCCGGTCGCCCGCCCCGCTTCGGGTCGCCCGCCCCGCCGGGCTCCTCGCAACCAACTCGGGACCGCGCCGGGCTCCTCGTGCAACCAGCTCAGTACGACTTCGGCATGCCGAGCACCCGCTGCCCCAAGTAGGACAGGACCAGGTTGTTGCTGACCGGCGCGATCTCGAACAGCTTGGTCTCGCGGAACTTCCGCTCGATGCCGTACTCGGAGGCGAAGCCGTTCCCGCCGTACGCGGTCATCGCGGCGTTGGCGGCCTGCCAGGACGCCGAGGACGCCAGGTACTTCGCCATGTTCGCTTCGGCCCCGCAAGGCTCTTGGCTGTCGAAGAGCGACGCGGCGTGGAAGCGCATCAGGCTCGCCGCCCGCACCGACGCGTACGCCTGGGCGATCGGGAACTGCACCGCCTGGTTGGCGCCGATCGGCTTGCCGAAGACGACCCGGGACGACGCGTACGCCGCCGCCCGCTCGACGAAGAACCGGCCGTCGCCGATGGCCTCGGAGGCGACGAGGATGCGCTCGGCGTTCCATCCGTCGATGATGTAGCGGAAGCCCTTCCCCTCTTCGCCGATCAGGTTCTCCGCCGGGACCTCGAGGTCGGAGAGGAAGACCTGGTAGGTGTGGTGGTTGAACATGACCGGGATGCGCGAGATCTCCACCGCGTCCCCGGCGGTGCGAAGGTCGACGAGGAGCACGGACAGCCCTTCGGTCGCGGGCTGCCCCTCTGCGACGGGCGACGTCCGGGCGAGGAGGAGCATCAGGTCCGAGTAGGCGACCCGGGAGATGAACGTCTTCTGCCCGTTCACCACGTAGCGGTCGCCCTCTCGCCGGGCCCTGGTCGTGATCTTCGTGGTGTCGCTCCCCGCATCGGGCTCGGTGACGCCGAAGGCCTGCAGGCGCAGCTCCCCCGCGGCGATCGCGGGGAGGTACGCCTGCTTCTGCTCGGCGCTCCCGTGCCGCAGGACGGTGCCCATCGTGTACATCTGGGCATGGCAGGCGTTCGCGTTCGCACCCGACCGGTGGATCTCCTCCAGCACGACGGCGGCCTCGGTGATCCCGAGGCCGCCGCCCCCGTACTGCTCGGGGATCAGGATCGACAGCCACCCGAGGTCGGTCAGGGTCCGGACGAACTTCTCGGGGTACGCGCCGGTCGACTCGAGATCCTGCCAGTAGCTGTCGGGGAACTGGGCGCAGACCTCGGCGACCGCCTCGGCCATCGTCTGCTGGTCCTCGGTGAGCCGGAAGTCCATCGCTCCTACCTCGCGGCGGCGGGGGTGGTCGCCTTCTTCACGAAGTCGGCGTTCTTCACGAAGTCCGCGTTCCTCACGAAGTCGGCGTTCTTCACGTAGCGGTTCAGCTCGCCCGCCAGGTCGTCGGTGCTGGGGACGTAGGCCGCCACGCAGCGGGTCGACCCGGCCTCCGCGTAGCCGGCGAGCTTCGCGGGAAGGCGCGCGAGGTCCCGGTCGGCGTACATCGGCACGTCGTCGACCATCTCGTCGGGGATCAGCTTCCTCGCCGCGGCGAAGCCCTCGTCGCGGTGGGCGGCCTGGACCGCCGACACGACCTCTCCCCAGCCCATCTCCCCGAGCGTCTCGGAGTAGCCGCGCTGGAGCGAGTAGAAGGTGAGGACCTTCTTCAGCGCCCAGCGCGCGGCGTCGACGTCCTCGGACAGGGACACCCGCACCTTCGAGACCACCTCGAGCGCGCTGGGGTCGCGCCCCGCCTCGCGGGCGCCGGCGTGGAAGTCCTCGACGATCCGGCGGATCATCGGCGGGTTCGCCATGTTGACGACGATCCCGTCGCCGATGCGCCCCGCGAGCCGGGCCATCTGGGGCCCGAGGCCGGCGATCCAGACCCGGAGATCTCCCTCCGGCGGCCTGAACGCCATCTTGAAGGAGCCCCGGGTGGAGTAGAAGTCGCCCTCGTAGTCGGGGACCCGCTCGCCCGAGTAGGCGGCGCGCAGGATCTCGACGTACTCCTTCATCCTGCGCAGCGGCCGGCTGAAGTCCTCACCGTGCCAGCCGGCGATGATGGGGTTGCCCACCCCGAGGCCGAGGATCAGGCGCCCGTCGGAGAGCTCGTTGAACGCCGCTGCCTGCAGCGCCAGGGTGATGGGCGACCTGCCGTAGACGTGGTAGATGGCCGTGCCGAGCTCGATCCTCGACGTCACGGCCGCCATCGCCGAGAGGAGGACCATCGGGTCGCGCGAGTTGGACTCCCCCTTCCAGACCGCGCCGAACCCGACCTCTTCGGCCAGTCGTGCCGCGTCGACGCAGATCTTCATCGGGATCTGCGCGGCGGAGTTGAACTCAGTGTCGATGATCACCTCTGCTCCCTTCTGCGTTGCCTCTCTTCGTTGCCGAGCGACGCGTGCCCACGTCGGCGCGGCGGCGAGCGCCGGTCGGCCGTCGCCGGGTCACGCGTCCCTGCGCCGGCGAGCACCGGCGCGGCGGCGAGCACCGGTCGGCCGTCGCCGGGTCAGCCCGTGTACCAGCCATTCGGATCGAGCTCGTTGCGGATGTACGCCAGCTGGGCTGCGGTGGGCGCAGGCGTCTCCTTCGGCCCCCCGTCGGGCACCGCCAGGGGGATGGGGGTGTCGGCGAGCACGGCGTCGGGGTGCTCGCCGGGGTGCACGCTCTCGAGCGTGGCGCCGTGGTCGTCGAGGGCGATCACGCAGCGGTCGGTGACCACCGCGCACGTCCCTTCGCCGGGCAGCCCGAGGTCCGCCCGGCTCCTGCCGCCGACCTGTCGGCCGGGGCTCGTGAGGAACGTGAGGGTCTCTGCGAACTTGCGCGCCTGATGGGTCATCACGATGACGATCCGGCCGGCGTTCGAGCTGATGTCGTTCCCGCCGCCCGAGCCCCGGAAGCGTCGCCGCCGCCCGTCGGTCTCCACCTCGGTCGTGTTGAACGACCCCCACTGGTCTACCTGGAGGGCGCCGAGGAGGCCCAGGGAGACCCGCCCGCCGTGCGCCATGACGCCCAGCACCTCGAGCGTCGTGCCGAACGCGGTGGCGCCCCTCCACATCCGCGGGTCGGCGATCCCCGCGGACGGCTCCGTCGGCATCGGCTCGAACACCCCGATCTCGAGCAGCAACCGTGCGGCGGGCGCGTGCGTGCGCTGCGCGAGGAGGGCGGCCATCTGCGGCAGCCCCAGGCCGACCACGGCGACGTCGCCGTCGTGGACCTGCAGCGACCCGGCGACCGCCAGCATCTCCCCACCCGTCCAGCGCTCGTCCGCGCTCATGCCGCCGCCAGCGCGAGGTACTCGTCGAACGTCGACACGCCGCGCACGAAGCGATCGAGGTACGCGTCGTGCTCCTCGACGCCCTCCCCGGCCGCGGCGACGTACGAGCGGAGATGGGCGGCGTCGTAGTCGTAGCGGCCGTAGACGGCCGTCGGGTGTCCGCCGCGGGGGACATGGGCCACCGCGTGGACGAGCGAGCCCGGGATCGTGACCCTGGACGGATCGAGCTCGCCGCCGTCGCCGA
>JAJYGM010000655.1 GCA_021785095.1 Actinomycetes bacterium | reverse complement strand
GCCTGGCCATGGCCAGGCGGCGGCTTGGGAAAGTAGGCCAAGAGCTCTCGCGGTGAGCGCCCGAGACGACTGTAGAGAGGAGGCCCATGTTGCACGCCAACACCCCGGCGTCGCCCATGCCAGCTGAGTTCCGAGTCCGGCCCCTCCCGCGTCGTCCTCGACTTGCTCAACTGGCAGGCGGACTCCGATGACACAGCTACCGGTTCACCTCGCCGGCGACGACATCGTCGTGCGCCTCGTGGACGGATCGGAGCGTCCGTACCTCTCACTCGACGCCGCCGCATCCACCGCGGCGCTGCCGGCGGTAGTTGAGCGGGTCGGCAATTTCGTGCCGTGGTACTCGAGCGTGCACCGCGGTGCCGGGCAGAAGTCGCAGTTTGCAACGGAAGCCTTCGAACAGGCGCGGTCAGCCGTGCTCGCCTTTGCCGGGCGTGAGTCGGCGAACGACGTGGCGATCTTCTGTCGCAACACGACCGAGGCGATCAACCACCTCGTCTACCGACTCGGTCGCCTTGAGAGGAGCGACGTGGTCTTGACAACAGTCGTCGAGCATCACGCCAACCTTCTCCCCTGGCGAAGGGCTGCTTCTTGCCGCTATGTCGAGTGCGACTCGGACGGGACCTTTGCTGCCAGCGACGTCGTCGCGGCCTTGGACGCGCATCCGCGACCGCGCCTGCTCGCGCTGACCGGCGCATCGAACATCACCGGGTGGATGCCCCCCTTGGAGGAGATCACACGGGCCGCTCATGAGCGCGGCGTCCCGGTTGTGCTCGACGCCGCCCAGCTCGCCCCTCACCGGCCCCTTCCCCCAGAAGTGGACTACATCACCTGGAGCGGGCACAAGATGTACGCACCCTTCGGCGCGGGTGTACTCATCGGGCCCCACGAGACCTTCGACGAAGGCGATCCCTTCCTTGCTGGAGGCGGCGCAGTCGATCTGGTCGGTCTGGACGAGGTCGTCTGGAATGAGCCTCCCGAGCGCGAGGAGGCCGGCTCTCCCAATGTCGTCGGCGCGATAGCGCTTCATGCTGCGATCGACGCGCTTTTGGAGATCACCTTCGAGGCGGTCGTGGAACACGACCGGCACATCGCCCAGCTTCTGCGAGGCGGGGTGATGAAGATCGAGGGGGTGCGCCTCCTCGGCCCACCTCTCGATGTCGAGACGCTGCCCGTCGCCACCTTCACTGTGCAGGGGGTTCCGCACGCCCTTGTCGCGGCGCGTCTCGCCGCAGAAGAGGGAATCGGAGTGCGTCACGGCTGTTTCTGCGCGCATCCCTATCTGACGCGACTGCTGGGCCTCAGCTCTGATGCCGTCGCCGTCTACCGCGAGGAGGTGCGGCGTAAGGACCGGAGGAACATGCCTGGTGCGGTGCGCGCGAGCGGAGGAATCAACACCAGCGAGGCTGATGTGGAACGCTTCCTCGCCGCTCTCGCTCGCATCGCGTCTGGTCAGCCACCTCCAATCTCTTATTGCCAGGATCCTGTGTCGGGTGACTACTTCCCAGCCGAGGGGTCCTCGCCGACGGCTGAGTCCGCGATCCTCCAGGGGTAGCTCTCGCTGCGGGCATGGCCCGGCGCGTAGAGGCGTTGTGCCCAATGACCCGGCTGACCGTGTCTCGAGGCGCGGTCTGGGGCCTCACCGCAGCCGGGGAGCCACCGAAGTGCTCGAGGGCGAGCACGTGGGACCAGCTCCAGCTGAGCTCGTCCGTCTTCGGCACCGGGCGCACGAACATGCGGTCGCGAAGCACTCGCCGGCGGCCTCGCGGCCGGGGTAGCCGAGGTATCCGAGGCCATCCTTCACCTCGTCAACGTCGTAGTCTTCCTGCTGAGGCCATCGGAGGTAGCCGCATGCAATGCCCATCGTGCTCGCTGGAGAACCCCGACGGGATGCGCTTCTGCGGCTCCTGTGGTTCGCCGCTTGCGACGGCTTGCGCCTCTTGTGGCAACGAGGTCCCGAGCGGCAACCGTTTCTGTGGGTACTGCGGCGCGGCGGTGGTCAGCACCAACGGTTCCGCTCCTGGCGCTCCTGTGCAGCAGGGGACGGCGGGGAACGAGGGCGTCCCGTCGAGGGTCGCTGCAGGTTCGACGGAGCTGCGCCAGGTGTCGGTTCTCTTCTGCGATCTCGTAGGCTTCACGCCCCTCGCCGAGTCGAAGGATCCGGAAGAGGTGCGCGACCTCCTGTCCGGCTACTTCGACCTCGCCCGATCGACCGTCTCCCGGTACGGCGGCGTGATCGAGAAGTTCATCGGGGATGCCGTCATGGCCGTCTGGGGTGTGCCGATCGCCCGCGAGGACGACGCGGAACGTGCCGTCCGAGCAGGCCTCGACCTCGCGGCCGACGTGGCCTCCTACGGCGCCGAGCGGACAAGTGCCGACATCGCCGCCCGAGTCGGGATCGTCACCGGCACGGCGGCGACGATCGACAACCCGGAGGAGGGACTCGTCGTCGGCGACCGGGTGAACACGGCCGCACGCATCCAAGCGATCGCTCCCGCCGGATGCTGCTACGTCGATGAAACGACGAAACGGGCCACCGACGCTGCCATCGTCTACACCGACGGTGGCGTCCACGAGTTGAAGGGCAAGGCCAAGAGAGTCCAGCTCTACCAGGCCATGCGGGTCGTCGCCGGCGTCAGAGGTGCGCTCAGGTCGGAGGGGCTGGAGGCGCCGTTCGTGGGGCGCGACCGCGAGCTCAGGCTCGTGAAGGACCTCTTCCACGCGTCAGCAGAGGAGCGGCGCGCCCACCTCGTCTCCGTGACGGGCATCGCCGGCATCGGGAAGAGCCGTCTCGCTTGGGAGTTCTACAAGTACATCGATGGCCTGTCGGGCGAGTTCCTCTGGCACCGGGGCCGCTGCCTCTCCTACGGGGAGGGAGTCGCCTACTGGGCACTTGCCGAGATGGTCCGCGGACGTGCCGGCATCATCGAGGGTGAGGACGCGGCCGCCTCGGCAGAGAAGCTCCATGCAGCGGTCGAGGCTCACGTTCCTCAGCCGGAAGAGCAACGCTGGGTCGAGCCGCGCCTTGCCCACCTGATAGGCGTCGAGGAGAGGAGCGCACGCGACAAGGAGGACCTCTTCGCCGCTTGGCGCCTCTTCTTCGAGCGCATGGCCGAGGCGCGCCCGGTGGTCCTGTCGTTCGAGGACATGCAGTGGGCCGATGCCTCGCTCCTCGACTTCATCGAGTACCTGCTCGACTGGTCCCGCAGCCACAGCATCTTCGTCCTCACGCTTTCCCGGCCCGAACTGCTCGATCGCCGGTCCACCTGGGGCGCCGGGCGGCGCAGCTTCACCTCGATCTACCTCGATCCGTTGTCGCCGGCGGCCATGCACGATCTCGTCACAGGGCTGGTCCCCGGGTTGGCGAACGACGTCACCGAACGCGTCCTCACGCATTCGGAGGGCGTCCCTCTCTATGCGGTCGAAACGGTCCGGATGCTCATCGACCGAGGCCTGCTCGTCCGTGAGGGCGCGAGCTACCGCCCTTCAGGCCCGCTCGACACACTCGACGTGCCAGTGACGCTGCAGGCTCTCATCACCGCCCGGCTGGACGGGCTGTCGGCGGAGGAACGCTCTCTGCTGCAGCAAGCGGCTGTCATCGGCAAGGCCTTCAGCAAGGAGTCGCTCTCGGCGTTGCTCGGGATCCCCAACGAGTCCATCGACGACATGATGTGGTCGCTCGTGCGCAAGGAGGTGATCACAGTCCAGTCCGACCCCCGCGCGGCGGACCGCGGTCAGTATGCGTTCCTGCAGGACCTGGTCCGAACGGTGACCTACGAGTCGCTGTCCAAGCGTGACAGGAAGGACAAGCACCTCGCGGTCGCCGCCTACCTGCTCTCCACCTGGGGGAGCGAGGACGTCGAGATCGTGGAGGTGGTCGCCTCCCACTATCTGGAGGCGTACCGGCTGGCCCCGGGCGCACCGGATGCTGAGCAAGTGCGGGCGAAGGCACTCGAGATGACCATCCGTGCTGGCGAGCGCGCGGCCGCCCTCGCCGCCGCGGTCGGAGCGCAGCGCTACTTCGAGCAGGCGCTCGAGCTCACCGACGACGTTGCCGAGCAAAGTGCTCTCCACGAGAGGGCCGGGCGGATGGCCCTCCTCGGAAGGAGAGGAGAGGACGCGAGGGCGCACTTCGAGCAGGCCATCGCACTCCTCGATTCGATCGGGGACACGCACGCAAGCGCCCGGGTGTCCGCCCTGCTGGGGGAGGTCGACTACATCGACCAGAGGCTCGAGCAAGGCATCGAGCGGATGGAGAGGGCGTTCTCGCTACTGGTAGACGGTGAGCACGACGCGGATCTCGCCACTCTCGCCTCACAGCTCGGTCGCTTGCACCTCTTCGCGGGAACGCACGAGCTCGCCGCCGCCCGCCTCGAGTTCGCACTCTCCCTCGCCGAGAGGTTCCTCCTGTCGGAGGAGCTTTCGCAGAGCCTCAATTCGAAGGCGGTGCTGCTCGCGTTCCACGACCGGATCGAGGAGGCGACCGTCCTCTTGACCCACGCCCTGAAGGTGGCCCTCGACCACGATCTAACAGGTGCCGCACTGCGTGCCTACAACAACCTTGCCTCGCTTTTCGAAGGCCAAGACCGTCACGCCGAGGCACTCGACACGGCTTCGGAGGCTATCGAGCTCGCTCGCCGAGCAGGCGATCGAGCCTCGGAACAGCTCCTCTTGTGCCAGGCGACCGCCTCGTTGATCCAGTTCGGCCAATGGGACGAGGCGCTCCAGCGGGTCGATGAGGCACTGAGCGGCGGCGTCCCGATCGCGATTGCAGCCCGCCTCCTTCCTGCCGTGAGCATCCACGTGGAGCGAGGCAAGCTCGATGACGCACGCGCGTTGCTCGAGGCCTGCTCGCCGTCCGGGCAGTCGGAGGATATCCAGTCGCGCGCCCACTTTTCCTGGGCCAGAGCGACGCTGCTGCGTGGGGAGGGGCGATACGGCGAGGCACTCGCCTCCGCCCGGGCGGCAACGCAGGTGAGGCCCGAGCTCGGCCTCCGGTCGGCATTCGTGATGAAGTCGGCCCTTGTCGAGGAGATGGAGGCGGCATGCGTGGTCGACAGAGAAGGAGGTGAGCGACTGCTCGCGGAGCTGGAGAGCCTTCAGGCCGGTGAGACGACTCCGTACCTGCGCGCCCAGGTGGCCCGCTTCCGCGCGAAGCTCGCCGGCGCGGCGGGCGAGCAGCACTTCTCTTCGGCCATCGCCACCTTCAGGGAGCGTCCCGCGCCGTTTTGGCTCGCGGTCACGTTGCTCGAGCAGGCAGAGCTCCTCGTCACGCTGGGTCGAGCATCTGAAGCGGGTACCGGCCTGTCCGAGGCCCGGGAGATCTTCGAGCGGCTCGAGGCGCGTCCCTGGCTGGATCGCGTTGCAGCTGTCAGGACGGCCGAGACCATCTCAGCCTGATCGCGAGGGCAGGGATCTCTCCTGGCGCAACCGCCGCAGCTCTGTCGTCACCGGATGAGGCAGAACGGATGACCGGCTGGGTCGACGTACACGCGGAACCCGCCGTCCTCCGAGGGTTGATGGTCATGACGCCTGGCCCCAAGAGCCAGCACCGCCCGCTCGGCAGCCTCGATGTCACCGACGGCGAAGTCGAGATGGAACTGCTGAGGGTGGCTGCCTCCGGGCCAAGTGGGGGTGACCCAGTCCTCGATGCGCTGGAAGGCCAGGCTCGTACGGCCGTTGGGGTTCTCAGAGGAGACGCCGCTCTCTGGCGGGACGAGGGTGACCCAGTCACTGCTCGCTCCGTCCTCGAACGGCCACCCGAGCAGCTCCGAGTAGAAGCGACTCAGCACGAGCGCATCGGGACAGTCGATGACGACGAGATCCAGGACCGGTTTGAAGGCGGAGAGACTGGCCATCGGGCGACCGTAGCGCGGTGAACCTGGCAGAGGACAGGCCGTGACCCGACCCCACTCGCGCGCGAGGAACCTCGTCATCCCCTGTCTATGAGCCAGGGGTGAGCGGCGCTCTTGGCCGAGGATCTTGCCCCACTCGACGAGGGTGAGCGAGATGAAGAACGGCGCCCGCATTCAGCGGTGCATATCGATGGCTGCGGTGAAATGCGTGACCGCTGCCCTCATCGCGGATGCCCACGTCCGTCGGGTCGCGGGCGGCCCGCACAAGTATGATCCTGCTCGATGAAGGGGCTCCGGGCCCAGATCGTCCTGTACGACCACGACACGGCGGCTCTGGCGAGGCTCATCGGCTCGCTCGTCGCGGGCGTGCGCAACCTGAGGGACCACGTCGGGGATGTCCCCGTCGCGATCGCGATCGGTGATTGCGGTGGGCGGGACGGACCAGACGCGACGCTCCCAGAGGGACCCCTCGTCGCGCTGCGCGGCCTTGCCGCCGGCGCAGGCATAGCACTCGAGCACCTCTCGTTCGGGGAGAACCTCGGGCACGGCCGCGGGCACAATGCACTGGCTGCCCTCCCATGTCCGGCCGGCAACGAGCTGGTCTTGACGATCAATCCCGACACCTATCTCGCTCCGCGCTGCCTCGCTGCCCTCGTGTCCGCGTTCTCCGACGACACCGTTGGGATCGCCGAGGCGCGCCAGATCCCGCTCGAGCATCCGAAGCCGTTCGACCGCGCGTCCGGCGACACCCCGTGGGCGAGCGGATGCCTCATGGCGGTGCGGACTTCGTTGTTCGAGCGGCTCGGCGGCTTCGAGGAGGCGTTCTTCCTCCACGGAGACGACGTGGACTTGTCGTGGCGCGTCCGGCTGAGCGGTAGTCGGGTCGTACACGTCCCGAGGGCTGCCGTCTTCCACGACAAACGTCCGGTCGAGAACGGCTTCCCCCACCCGAGTGCCGAGGAGGAGTACCACTCGATGTGGGCGCGGTTCGTCCTCGCACACCGCGCCGAACGCGACGACGTCATCTCGAGATGGATCGGATGGGCCGAGACAGCAGAGAGCTCGCTGCAGCGACGAGCGACACGGGATTTCGTCGAACGTAAGGAGCAGTCGGAGCTGCCGCCCACCTACCGCGAGGCCCTCGGCTCGACCGCCTTTGAGGTGGGGTCGGTGGCGTCGTTCCACGAGGCGGACTATGCCGGGCATCGCTTCTGAACCGGACCGCGACGAGCGGCCGCAGGTGAGGGAGGGTTCGGGGCGGTATCACTTCCGTTTCTCCCTCGAGGGACCGTACGGCCGTGCGGCCGGCCTCGTCGAACGCCTCGCACCGCCCGGCCTTGTGCTCGACCTCGGCTGCGGATACGCAGCCATCGCCGAGGCGCTGCAGGCACAAGGCCGCGCGTACGTCGGGGTGGACCGCGACGAGGAGGCGATCGCAGACCTTCGGTCGCGCGGATTCGAAGGCCACCTTTTCGACCTATCTCCGTCAGAGAGGCTCGGTGCTCGACTCGCCGATCTCATCGGGCGGCGGCCCGTCGGCGCGGTTCTCCTGTTGGACGTCCTCGAGCACCTCGCAGAGCCGGCGCTCCTCCTCGACGAGGCAGCCTCGTTCGCCCGTCGCGTGGCGCAGCACGGCCGCCATCCGCTGCTGGTTGCCAGCATCCCGAACGTGACGCACTTCGACCTTGCGGCCAAGCTGCTCGCCGGTCGCTTCGACATGACCGAGACCGGGCTCCTCGACCGGACGCACCTGCAGTTCTTCACCGAGCGTCGCCTCTGTCGAGACCTCGCCGCCTTCGGCTGGACCGAGTGCGGCCGCGACGACGTGATCCTCGAGCACTCCGACCAGTGGTTTCCGCTCGACCACCCGTTTCTGGTCGAAGGCGGCGTCGTCCACGATCACCTGAGAGAGCTGCGCTCCCATGCAGCACCGAACCTGAGCGTCAACCAATTCGTCCGCGCCTTCGAGCTGCAGGCTCCCGTCGCGCCGCTCGGGGACGCAAGCCCTTTGGGCACGGCCGGTCTCGAAGCAGCTCTCGTTCCGCGAGACCTCTCGGTGCTGCTCCGGACCCAGGGCAACCGGGATTCGATGCTGGAAGAAGCTCTCACGTGTCTCGCCGCTCAAACCGTGGAGAACCTCGAGGTCGTGGTACTCGTTCACAGCGATGACCCAACCGCTCTCGAGAGGGTCGGCGGCACCGTGACGAGTTTCGACGCGGCCTTCGCGAGCCGGGTGACCGTCGTACCGGTCCACGGTAGAGGTCGTGCCACACCGCTCAACCGTGGGCTCGAGCTCGCTTCCGGGCGCTACGTCGCCTTTCTGGACGACGACGATCTCGTCACCGCCGACTGGGCCGAGACTTTCCTCGGCGCCGCCGAACGGGCCCCGGGCAAGGTCGCGAGGGCAAGCTGCTATGCCCGCCACATCCGCCGGCCCGAACCGGGCGAATCGGCGATGGGCCCCGTGCCGGTCACTCTGACAGGGCTCACACGGGAGTTCGCAGGGAGCTTCGATCTCCTCACCCACCTCGTCGCGAACCAGACGCCGATCACGAGCTTCGCCATGCCGAGGGCGCTCCACACCGAGCTCGGCCTGCGCTTCGACGACACACTCTCGGTGTGCGAGGACTGGGAGATGCTGCTCCGAGCGGCCCTCGTGGTGGGCGTCGAGGACACCGGCCGGATCACCTCGATCTACCAACGCTGGGACGACTCCGGCACGACCACGGCCGCTCCCGGCGACGCCGCGTGGCGAGAGGCACACGACCGCATGATCCGTAACCTCGACGCCAAGCCCATCCTGCTCCCGGCGCGTACGGCATCTGTGCTGACACAGCTCGTAGGAGGTGGGGACCCGGCGAGCGTGCTGCGGATTGGATCTCCTCTGGAGACCGAGTCGCTAGTCAGGGAGCTCGAAGGCCTCCGGAAGAGGGTGGCAGACCTGGAGCCAGCTCTTCGAGCCGCCGAGCGCGCCCGAGACGAGCTTCTCAGCTCGGAATTCTGGCGACTCACGGCTCCGGCTCGGTCGGTTGTCAACCGCCTGCGGCGGGGCGCGGAGCGATCCGCGCCGGCGGCGCCCAAGATCCGCCCGGAGGAGCCCCGGTGACTCGCCTCCCCGCGCGGTGCACCGCCACGACGGCGTGACCGACAACGATCCCTCGACCCGGCCGCGCCGCTCCGCCGCGCGGGAGCGCCAAAAGAGGCTGGCGCTCCGACGGCGCCGCTCCCGCGCCCTGCTGGCGCTGGCGGCGGTCGTGGCATGCGTCGGACTCGCCCTAGGTCTCGCATTCGGTCTGGCCGGCTCCAGTCCGTCTCGCCCGCGGACACAGGTGGTCACGGAGAGGGCCTGGAAAGCTTGGTCGGCGAGGGTGCGGCCAGCCCTCGCAGCTCTCGATCGCGACTACGTCCGGACCGGTGCCGACCTGAGCAAGAACAACGAGACCGCGGGCCGATCGGACTTGAGGCGCCTAGCGGCAGACGCGCTCCTGCTCCGTCGCCTGGCGGACTTCGCCGATCCCGCGCTCGATCACGACTTGTCGGCACTCGCTCGCTCGGTCAGCTCGATTGCCACGATCGGTCTCGCCCACTGGCCCCGCCTCGACCTCGCGAAGTTCCAAGCGGCCGTCGCGCGCTTCACGAGAACCTCGACCACCTTCGTCCACGCCTTCACCGCTGAGGCGGGCGTCCTATCTCGGTCGAAGCATCCCTGAGCCGACCCGAGCCGGCCCGAGCCGGACCTGACCAGTACCTGGCCAAAGCCTCGCCGAAGGCTTTCGGACGGTTCTGACGAGGAACCAGGCTGGGACTGCCTCGCCGCCGGCGCCTAGCTCGAGGCTGCCTGGTAGGCGAGCTGGTAGTAGCTGAAAGCGAGCTTGTACTCGCCGGCCGACTGTGCCTGCTCGGCGAGTCCGAGGTACCGAGTGGCGTTGCCCGAGGTGAGCTGACCGGCGTTGGACATCGCGGTCACCGTGTTGACGACGACCTCCTCTACTCCTGGCGTCGAGGTGAGCAGCCCCTCGGGCGCTGGCAGCTCCATCTGCGCCTCCGGGACCGACCCTGTCGGCGCCGAGAGAGCCTCCTCGATCTGCAGCGTCGTCAGGTTCGCCTGTTCTCTTGCCTGCTGGTTGGTCAGGTTGGCGATGTTGGTGTCGACCTCGTTCGCCGTTGCAGCCACGCCGGTGAGCAACTGATAGGCCTGGAAGGCGTTGTTGTCCTCATCAAGGGTCAATTGCTGGATATCGAGACTCTGGCAGTCAGTCGCCACACCTTGCACCCAGGCGAGCGTGTCGTGGGCGATCTGCAGCGCCAGCACGACGGCAGCGGCGACTGCCGCCGCAATGGCGAAGCCGAGCTGGATCCCGGGACCGACCAGGGGGAGGTCGAAGAGCGGGTTGCCGGCACCGAGCACGTTGAAGACCGCGAGAGCGGCCGCGAGTCCCTCGTTCAGGGCGAAGATGTCGTAGTTGCCGTACGGGTCGTTGTTCGTCGGAGCGCCCGCCGGGCAGGTGGCCTGGTAGGTGAGCGAGAGCCCGGAGACATCGCCTGCCCAGCTTCCGGTTGTCGGCTCGGTCGGCGGTATGACGGTGAGCGACTGGGCGACGACCTCGCTACCGGCCTGGTGGGTCACCACAGCCGGGGAGGAGCGGCGAGCCACACGAGTCGGTCGAACTTTCATGTGCACCCGAAGCGCAGTGGCAGCATTCGCGGCGTCGCTCGAGATCTGCTGCAGCGTCGGCATCTGCCCCGAGAAGTTCTCGTACTGAGAGGCGGCCGAGTAGTAGTCCGATAGCTCTGTGGGCGTCATGTCGGCGACCTGGCTCGAGAAGGAGGACGGGCTCGCCAGGTCGGAGGATGCCGAGGAGGCTCCAGGTACCGAGGTGACTACGTTGTAGAGCGCTCCGTAGTAGTTGTCCAACTGCGTGGTGAAGTTGGACGGCACTGGAGGAGGCGTGCTCCCTCCCGACGGCACCGTCGTCGTCGTCGTGGTCGTCGACGTCGAAGTCGTCGTCGAAGTCGTGCCAGACGAGCCGAGCAGCTGCAGGTCGGGTCGCGGTCCCCGATGGCCCGCGCTCGAGGAGATCGTCGGCAAGAAGGCCGCCATCACCGCCGTCGCGACGACGAGGACGAGCAGCCATGGGGCGCGCCGATTACGGGGTCGAGACCGTGCGTGCAGAGAGTGTCTCATTGTGATGCCGCCTGGTACGCGAGCTGGTAGTAGGTAAAGGCCAGCTTGTACTCCCCCGCTGCGTAGGCCTGCCCGCCAAGACCGAGGTCCCTCTCGGCCATCGGGTTGGAGAGCTGCCCGGAAGAAGCCAGGTTGGCGATCTCGGTCGTGACGACTGATTGCACCCCGATGGGCGTCGAGTCGAGGTACCCCCCGTCCGCCGAGGGGAGCTCGAGCGAGGCCATCGGCGTTGTCTTGGCGGTCAGGGCGCGCTCGATGATGCCCTGGAGCTGGAACTCGTAGTCCGCTGCGTTCTGGTTGATGAGAGCAGCGAGGTTGGTGTCCGCCTCGTTGACGGTGCCGGCCACGCTCGCGAGCAGCTGGTACGTCTGATAGGTGCTGTTGTCGATGTCGAGCCCGGCGTTCTGAACGTTGTTGGCTTCGCAGGCCTGGAATTCGCTCTTCAGGTAGATGCCGTCGTTCTGGACCTCCTGAGCGACGAGCAACAGGACTGCCGCTATGACTGAGACCGGGAAGGCGTCGTTGAAGTGGCTGGCAGCGTTGTAGGCGGCCGTGGACACGTCGATCACGAGCTGCAGCGCGTAGATGGCGTTGTCGGCATATGGATCGACCGAGGTCGACCAGTAGCTGGGGCAGTTTGCGACGTAGGCAACCCCGTTCACGCCCCCGCCGAACGAGCCTGTCTGGGGCATGACGGACGGGATCACCGTCAGGTCCTGCGGGGCAAGCTGGCCCGCCGTCTGGGTGCTGGCACTACGCGAGCGGAGCTTCACTGCGCGTTTGCCCGCCTGGCGATGAGCCTTGCTCCGGGAGCTCGGCCGGAGCTGCATCTCGTGCGCCGCTGCACGCTCGACCGGGATGAACGACGTGATGTCCCCTCTCAACCGAGAAGAGGAAGACCCCGAGCGGAATGCCCCGTAGAGCTCGCTCCTCTCCCGCGCTGTCAGGTGGTCGACAGAGGCAGAGAAACGAACTGGGTTCTCGGCGGTTGCGAATTGGGACATCCCCGGCATCGCGCGGGCCGCGTCGTACATCGAGACGTACAAGCCGACGAGGTTGGCATCGAAACTGCCCGGGACCGGCTCTACTGCCGAGCTTGACGAAGCCGCGGATGCGGCGCGCTCGGCGCGACCGGTGAGAGGCTGGCCGGCCGCACTTCCAATGGTCACACCGAGACCGCCGGTACGCAGGTTTCCTCCTGCTGCCGTCGTCTGGCTCCGGCTGGCGCCCGGTCCTTTGGCTCCACCCCTCGGGCTGCCGGGGGCGCGGACCACCGCGATGGCCGACACCAGGGCGAGGACGAGAAGGATGCTCGTCGCCCACACCGCCCTGCGACTCGTGGAACGGCTACGACGAGCCCGGTACCGGTACTCGTCGTCACGACCTCGCCCAGCAGGCCCAGTCATCAGACTGCCGCCCCTCATAGCTTCCGGTAGGTGTAGTGGGTACGGAGCGTGACCGCGCTCTCCCCTGCCCGTGTCACGACAACGACCTTGACCTTCATAGCGCGACGAGCCCGCGGCACACGCACGACGATGACGGTCTTCGACAGGTTTATCGACCTGATCCTGGCGCGAAGGGTTCCGAAGAGCACGTACTTGACGGCGACGAAGTGCGCACCGATGATCTCGACGAGGTTGCCGCCCCTGATCCGGCCCGAGTTCGGCTTGACCCGCGTGATGGTCGGGCGCTTGAGGGGCGCAGGCTTCTTCCCGAGGAAGGTGAAGGCCGTCTCCGAGGTCGGTGCCGACGTCGCGCTCGACGTCACGACTTTCACGGGGACCGTTTCGGGGGTGGTGGTCGCCGGCGAGAGCACCGTCAGGGTCTGACCGCCGTTGCTCAGCGTGAAGGGCACCTTCTCTGCCCCGAAGTAGACGCTCAGAGCGCTTGCGAGTCCTGTGCCAGAGATCGTCACCGTCGTTCCGCCGGCGGTTGGCCCAGCGAGAGGCGAGATCGACTCGACGGCAAAGGGAGGCGGAGTGGTATACGTGAATACGTCGGCCGAAGACGTCGCAGAGGTTCCACCTGGGCCGGTCACCGTGACGTTGACAGCACCCTCGGCAACGGCGATCGGGGAGACTGCCGTCAGCTCGGTGCCAGACGGATTGACCGAGAACGTCGGTGACTGCACGGTGCCGAAAAACACAGCCGTGGCACCGAGGAGGTTGCTGCCGCTCACTGTGACGTCGGTCCCGCCGCCCCCCGGTCCCGAGCTCGGGTTGATCGCGGTCACGGCGGGACGGAGCGTTCCGCCGGGCGGGGCCGTGAACGTCACGACGGCGTCGTTTTGAAGCGTCGTGGCGGTCGTGAGGTCTGTTGCCTGGAAGACGACCGTCTCTGGAGTCAGGTCGACGACCTGGAAGCTCACGACGCCCTTGCTGTTGGAGACTGGGTCGGTCGAGGTGATCGCAGCGTGTCCGGCTCCTTGCGAGAGGCTCACCAAGTCCCCGGCGACGGGAGCGCCGTTGTTCTTCAGGCTGACCGTGACGGTGGCGGCACTCGTGCCATTGGCTTCGACCGGACTCGGTGCCGCGGTGATCGTGGACTCATAGGCCTCGTCCGGCCGGAGCACGAAGTTGACGGTGGCGGTCCGGGCGATGGCCGTAGACGTAGTGGTGTCGAAGGCGGAGAAGGTCACCGTCTCGGGTGTCGGGATCAGCGTGGCGATACCTGGTGCGGTTGCGGTCCCCGTCCCCGATGACGTACCGACGGTGCTGTTGGTGACCGTGAACTCCGTCTGGGTCGCGGTGGCCACCGTCGCATCGGTGAGGTTGAGTGAGGATCCCGAGGCGACGCCAAGGCCGGTGATCGAGACGCGCTGGCCAGGTACGAAGCCGTTGTCGGCGGTGTAGGTCACCGTCGTACCGTCCCCGACGGCGGCAGTCACGACTGCGGTCGGAGTGAGCGCCGTGCCAACTACCGAGCTGTTGACCGTGAAGCTCGTCGAGGTGGCCGAAGCGACCGTGACGTCGGTGAGGTTGAGACTCCCCCCCGAGAGGTCGCCGAGGCCGGTGATCGAGACGGCCTGACCGGTCGAGAAGCTGTTGTTCGCTGTGTAGGTCACGGTCGTGCCGGTCCCGACGGCCGCCGTCACGTCTGCCGGGGTGCAGCTGGCGAGGCTCCCCCCGCTCGGATTGCAGTCGGTGACGGGAAACGACACGTCACCGTTCTGATTCGTCACCCCGAACGCCGGGCCAGTAGCACCGTCGATCATGGCGTAGCTGGAACTCGGTGTGAGCCGGATGGTGTCGCCGACGAGCGGGTTCCCGGACGAGTCGACGGCGTGCACCGTGACGACGGAGGTCTGCTGAGCGGCGTTCGTGGCCTCGTCGGCGGGGTCGTAGGTGTAGACCGAGGTCGGTGCCGCCGTGACGGTGGACTCGTCCGCCTCGCTCGCGACCGGGACGAATGTGACGGTGACCGAGCCGACGACCCGGCCCGAGTCGGAGAGGTCCTTCACCGTGTAGGTCACCGTCAGGCTCGCAGCAGTCGGCGAAAGCGACGTCTGGAACTGAGCCTGCCCGGCGGCGTCAGTGGTGGCTGTGCCGAGCACGTTGCCGTTCGAGTCGACGAGCTCGAGGCTGAGCCCGTCGATCCCGCCGGAAGCACCGAGGATCGAGACGTTGACGTTCTCGTCGGGGGTCGAGTTGGCAACCGGCGTGGAGATGGTGGCCGTACCGTTTCCTGCCGCCGTGCCGGACACTGGGCTGGTCACCGTGAACTGGGTTGCGCTCGACGTCGAGATGGTCACGTTCGCGAGGTCGAAGGCAGCGTTCGCCAATCCTGAGACGGTGACGACCTGACCGGCCGAGAAACTGTTGCCGGCGGTGTACGTGACGGTGGTCCCGTTGCCACTGGCAGCGGTGACCGTGGCCGTGTTGTTGGTCGGCGAGGCGGTCACCGTCGAGCTCGTGGGCAGCGGGGTGACGCCGAACGCGGCAACGAGCGGGGAGGACAGGTTCGTCGTGCCCTGCTGCACGTCGATCGGCACCGCTACGAAAGCCGGCAGCTGCACCGATCCGCCGAAGGCACCCGCGGTGATCGAGAAGGTTGCCTGGCCTGCGGCGTTCGTCTGCGCTACGGGCGGGACGACCGTCAGGTTCGAGTAGTCGAGTGTGGCGACGCCGGAACCTTCCGCCGTGCCCTGCACCGTGCTGTCGACTGTGAACTGGGTCGAGTTGGCCGAGGCAACCACTACGCCAGACAGGTCGAGCGAGCTCCCGGATAAGGTTCCGAGCCCGACGATGTTGACGAGCTGGCCGGCAGTGAAATTGTTAGCAGCCGTGTACGTGATCTCAGTGCCGGTGCCCTGTGCCGCGGTCACCGTGGCCGAGTCGCCGGTAGCAGGCGCGACGGTCACCCCGTCGAGCGGGTGGTTGCCGTCATCTTTGATCGTGACGGTGACGGTCGCCGATCCGCGCCCGTTGCCGACGATGTTCGGCGGGGCGACCGCGACGCTCGAGTTGCTGAAAGAGACCGCTCCCGTAACGAAATTCACGACTGGTTGGCCGGCTGCGGGGATCGGCGTACCATTCGCAGCGGCTGTATAGGTGACCGGTTCGAGGTAGGCGTCGCTCACCTGGAACCATGCCTGGCCGTTGCAGTCGGTCACGCCGGCGCTCGGCAGGGGGTTCTTGCAGCTGCTGTCGTTGACCGGCGTGATCACGTCATGCTTGCCGGGCGTCGCCGTCCCGCTCCCCGATGCGACACCGACGACCGTGCTGGCGACGGTGAACTGGGTTGGGGTCGCTGAGGTGATCATGGCGTTGGAGACGTCCAGTGATCCGCCGGTCGATATGCCAAGCCCGGTGACGGTCACGGTCTCGCCTGGCTGGAAGGCGTTGTTGGCGAGATAGGTGATGACCGAGCCGTCCCCGCTTGCAGCCGTCACGGTGGCCGGGTTGCCGGTCGAGTCCGAGAGGGAGACCGGGACATTGGGCTCGGGGTTGCCGAACTGGTCCCGCAGGGTCACTTGCACCGTGGCAAAGGAGCTGCCGTTGGCCGGCACGTAGGCGGTCGCCCCACCATCCACGCTGACCGTGGAATTCGCCGG
Organism: Actinomycetes bacterium; assembly: GCA_021785095.1. The sequence goes on along the minus strand of JAJYGM010000655.1, from coordinate 3,783 downwards.
GTCGACCGGGCCGGTCGTGTAGGTCACGACCGGGATGTTCGGCACGTCGGTCGGCGGCAGGTCGGTCGTCGGCATCGTGAAGCCGTCGGTGACGTCCACGATCTGGAACGAGACCGTCTGGGACCGAGTATCGGAGACGACGAAACTCGTCGTGCCGTTCGCGTCGGTACAGCTGATGCCCGGCAGGTCGGCGGCCGCCCCCTGGTCGCACTCGGTGACCGGGCTTTTGTTGGTCGGTGGGTTGTACGGGGTGATCGTCAGGCCTTTGAAGTCTTCTCTCGGCCCCGAGGCGGGTTGCATCGGCGTGAGCTCGACGGCTCGGTCGGTGTCGTAGTTACCGAACTGGTCGGCGAGGGTCACCGTGACCGTCGCCACGTTGGACGGGTTCGTGCTGATCGAGATCCCGTTGCCCACCTGGACCGACGTGCTCACCGAAGCGCCCGAGCACGGCAAGGTGCCCGGGCATGCCTGCACCGACGAGCTGATCCCGTTCGGAGCCGGTCCGGCAGAGGGCGGGCTCGGAGAGCCGGCGGTCACGGCCATCGTGACGGTAAGAGGCCCGCTTGCGGTGGCGATCCCGTCGCCGCCGCTCAGGTTGCCGCTGATGCCGGAGTCGATAATCGTGAACTGGTCGGCGTTGGCGGTCCCTATCGTCTGGTTCACGACGTTGAAGATGCCGCCGTCTCCGGACAGCCCCTGCACGCTCACAGTCTCGCCCGCCGAGAAGTCGTTGAAGGCGGAGTAGGTGACGGTCTGCCCGTCGCCTGTCGCCCCGGTCACCGTTGCCGCCGTCACGAGGGAGGTGGTGGCCGCGAAGCCGCCGGTCGCAATGTCGTTGGGGCTCCATGCCGGCTGACTAGGGATCGGCGAGGCGGTGAATCCTGTCGGAGTGGCGGACGTGATGTCGGCGAGGACCGGGGGAGCTATACCAGTTGGGCCAGAGGGGTTGCCCGTGAAGGTGAATCCTGCGAGGACGATCTGCTCTCCTGGTGCGAATTCGTTCGCGCCGGTTACCGTGAAGACCGAGCCGTTGCTTTCAGCCGAGAGGTTTTGTGCAACCACGCCATCAGCCTCCGCTATGCCAAAACCCGTGGCACAGCCGTTGACGCCGGTCAGCGAGAGGGTGAACGTCGAGGTTGTCGCCGATGTCACCTCGCCTGTCAAGTCGGGGTTGTCGCCGTTCGTGGTGACCGGTAGGCGACTCACCGTGACCTGTTCGCCAGGGGCGTAGTTGTCCGTGTTCAACGCCGTATAGGTGATGGAGGAACCGTCGCCGCATGCCTGCGTCACCGAAGCCTCCTGGGCGGCGGCGAAGTAGAACGAGTCCGGGCTGGTTGCCTGGCCGAAGAGCGCGGCCGGGAGGTCGGGTGAGGTTGCTTGCGTGCCCCAGGCGTAGTACTGCACCGTCCCGTCCGTCCCGGTCTGCGGCAGTCCTCCCGCTCCCGACCCGGTGCTCGTCGGCGCAGTGAAGATGGCTCCGTTGAGGGGTTGCTGGACCCCGACGTAGACGGTCTCGCCGACTATCGGGTTGTAGTACTGGTCCCTTACGGTGGCCGTGACCGTCGCTCCCTGGGAGGGGACGTTGGTGGCCTCGATCGAGCTCTTCGAGATCGAGAGAGCCGAGGTGAGCGGATCCCCCTTGCCGGTGCTGAAATAGGGGAGGCTCGTCGTCGTAGCCGGAGCCGGCACCGTCGAGTAAGCGATAGTCGAGCCTGCCTCTTCGTTCACGACGCCGACCGTGTAGTCGACACCCGGGTAGTTGCCTGCGACCGGGTTGACCACGTTTGCGACGTAGACCGTCATGGCCGTTACCTGAGGGATGTTGACGGTTACAGCCGTGCCGTTTTGGTAGGGAGCCGAGGCACCGCCGAAGTCACCTGTGACGACCACCGTAAAGTCGGAATAGTCCTCCTGGGTGATCGTGACGTTCTGGAAGTCGAGGTTCGGCCCCGACTTCGTCGATCCGAGACCGCTGATGTTGACCGCGTCGCCGGCGACGAAGCCGCAGGGGGCGGACGTGTAGGTGGTACCGGAGGAAGTCCCGCAGTCGTAGGTGACCGTCGTCTGGTTGGTGCTCTTGTCGTAGCTGCCCTGCGCGAAGTTCACGCCGGAGCTGTTGCCTCCGAGGTCGACCGGGATCGTCACCTCGTTCTGGGCCGAGTTGGTCGTGACGTTGCTCGGAGAGTAGAGCCAGTTCACCCCGTTGATGGTGAGCCCGACGGCGTAGTTGAAGACGGTGAAGTCGCTCATGTTGCAGCCGTAGCCAGAGTTGGCGGCAAACTGGTCGATGTGCTGGGTCTCAGGCGGGAAGATGGTGCCGTAGACGCCGGGCGGCACTCCTGGCGGCTCGGCAGGGGCCGGCGCCGTGAGGGTGACGTCGAACTTGTTGAGCGCGGCGGGGAACCCGAAGGAGTACGTCATTCCGCCAGTCGTGTCACCGGTGTTGGTAGGCGTGATCACGCTGCTCTTCTGGAACGAGTAGTCGCCGGGAGAGAAGTTCGCGTTGCTCGTGCCGCAGTTGTGCAGCTGCGCAGGAGTCTGATATGCGGTCAGGCCCGTGAGCTCTGCAACTTGCACATTGGTGGGCTGCAGTGTCGCACCGGCTCCGGCCGGAACCGGACGCAGTACGGCGAACCCGGCGACGGCGACAAGCGTCGCCGTCGCCAGGTGGGCGAGCCCGCGAAGCCATCTCACGACGAGAAACTCCCCTCTGCGCTGACGGTCACGTTGACCTTCCCGGAATGGTTGTAGATGCTGATCGATCCCAGGGCAGATACCGGTACCTGCACGAGCTCAGAGACCCGCTCGCCGGCCGACCAGCTCAGGCTGGGCAACGAAGGACGCCTGGAGCCGGTGACGTAGAGCGTCAGCGAGGATGCCGTCGTGGTCGACGAGACGGTGATGTCGAGCCAGACCACGGCGGCTCCATGGGGAATGCCGTCCCGTCCTGCCACCGTGAGAGTCCGGACGGCACCAGGTCCGAGGGGTCCGCCGCCACCCTTGGCGGCGGTGTTGAGCAGCATCGCCGGCTTGAGGACGGTGTTGGCATCCCCGCTCACGGTGGCGGCAGGGCTCGAGATGTACCCGAGCACGACGGCCTTCAGGTTGGTGCTGCCGTAGTAGTTGTAGAGCACGACCGAGCCGGACGTGCCGAGCTTGGCCACGACGAGGTTCATCGCCTCGACCCCTTCTGCGGGGTTGAGCACGCTCGACACGGTACGGGCCGTGCCCTTCGGGTAGACGTCCACCCAGTCAGGTCGCGACATCGGCGCGGTCGAGCCGCTCGAGATGAGCTGCAGCACGACCGCAGCGACTCCGGTAGAGGGCACTCCCTTCACCCCAGCCAGCTTGAGCGTCCGGGAGCGACCTGGGCCGAGCGCGCCGCCGCCACCCTTGGCAGCGGTGTTGAGGACCGTCCTCGGAGTCAGCGTGTGCAGGTAGCCCGCATTCGACCCTGCCGACGACGGCGGCGCGAAGTAGCCCTCGACATCGAGAACGACCTGGACGCTGCCGGAAGCGTTGTGGATCGAGATGCTGCCGTTGCGCCCGACTGCGACCTCGACGAGGTGCGCAACCGTGTCAGCTTTGCCGACGATCATCGAGCTCACCGGTGGCTTCTGGCCTCCCTTGGGGTACAGCGTCACAGCCGTCGCCTTGGTCGGGGCGGTGAGCGTGACGTTGACCACGACGGCGACCGCGCCTGCGGGCACCTGCCCGATGCCGGCGACCTTGAGCGAGCGGGTCGCTCCGGCCCGGAGCGGTCCGTCCGAACCGGCACTACGC
>JAJYGM010000200.1 GCA_021785095.1 Actinomycetes bacterium | reverse complement strand
CTTCTACTTCGACCCGGTGTGCCCCTTCGCCTGGATGACGAGCAAGTGGGTGCGCCTCGTCGCCGACCAGCGGGACTACCAGGTGGAGTGGCGGTTCATCTCGTTACGGTTCGTGAACGCAGGCGTGGACTACGCCGCCCACTTCCCTCCCGGCTACGAGCGGGGGCACACCGCCGGCCTCGAGCTGCTGCGCGTCGCCGCCGCGGTGCGCGCCGCACACGGCCCTGACGCCGTCGGTTCCCTCTACGCCGCATATGGGGCGGAGCTCTTCGACTCGGCCCCGGGGCGCGAGGCGGACCTGCAGCGCGACCCGGTCGGCTTCGCGTCGGAGGTCCTTGCCGGTCTGGGCCTGGCCGTCGAGCTGGCCGAGGCGGTGTCGGACACCTCCTTCGACGCCGAGATCCGCGCCGAGACCGACCGGGCCCTGTCGCTCACGGGCCGGGACGTGGGCACCCCGATCCTGCACTTCGACCCGCCGGAGGGGGCCGCCCTGTTCGGCCCGGTGATCAGCCGGCTGCCATCCCCCTCCGACGCGCTCGGTCTCTGGGAGCACGTGGCGGCCCTGGCGCGCTTCGGCGGGTTCGCCGAGCTGAAGCGCTCTGTGCGCGAGACCCCCCAGCTGCGGGCGTTCGGGCTCGAAGACGGCGAGGTCGGCGCCGAGGAGGACTGGCAGCAAGGGCACCGCCGTGACACCGTCGGCCCCTGAACAGCGTCCTCACGCGGCGGCCTTCGACGTCAACCAGACGCTGTTCGACCTCTCGGCGCTGCCGGGGACCACGCCACCTTCCGGGCACCGGCGACCGAAGCGCTGGCCGAGGTCGCCGGGGCAGCAGGCTGTCTGGTTCCGCGGGGCTGACCTCGCTGGTCGCCCGGGTGCTGTCGGTCGACGCCGCCGGCCGCTGGAAACCCCGACCCGAGCCCTACCGCTACGCAGCTTCCGAGCTCGACGCCGAGCCGGAGCGGCTCGCCATGGTCGCGGTCCATCCCTGGGACCTCCACGAGCGGCCGCCGCTGGCTTGGTCACCGGCTGGGCCGACCGCACCGGGCGGGCCTACCCGAGCGTCTTCAACCGCCCGCATGTCGAGGCGCCGACCCTCGACGGCGTCGTCGAGCGGCTGCTCGGCCTTCCGGCACGCTGAGCCCGCCCCATGGGCCAACGGAGCCGTCACGAGGTGGACGTGGAGGTCTTCTTCGACTTCACCTGCGAATTCTCCTACCGGGCCCGGCACTGGCTGGAGGGGATGGAGGGGATGGAGGGGCTGGAGGGGATGGAGGTGATCCGGCGACCGCTCTCGCTGCTGGAGGTCACCGCCACGACGACGGCGGTCCGGTGTTCGCCAGGCCCGAGCTCGCGGACAACGTGTCGCTCGTGGCGCTGGCGGCCTTCGAGGCGCTCTCGGTGGCACCGACGAGGAGACCGGCGAGCACGACCGGCCGGGGGCCGCGGCGGACGGTGGCATGACCGCCCCCGTCACGCCTCTGCGCCGTTGGAGGCTCCGATCGATGTGGGTTCGACGCCGACGAGGTGGGCGAGGGTGTCGATCGCGTTGACCATGAGGTCGGTTTCGCTCACGAGCAGCATGTCCGCCGGTACCGCCGCCGGCACCGGGGCCGGACCGCCGCCGGCTTTCGCGGATGAGTGCAGGAGGTGTCGGGCGATGGACACCTGGGTGGGTCGCAATGGGGGGTAGCGCTTGGGCGCGGCGCCGGTCCGCAGCGCGGCGGCCACGGCGGCGAAGGCATCCTCCACGTCGACGGCCAAGCGGTGGAGGTCGGGTCGGTCCGGACCGGCGGACGGGAGCTGGCCGTGGAGGACGAGCGCCGCCCACACGTAGCGGCGTACGGCGGCGAGGATGCCCTGCGCCGTTTCCGGGTGGAGCGGGCCCGGAGCAGCCGAACGGCGGCCCGCTGGCTCGCTCAGCCACCGGTCCACCGACGCCTCGGCGTTGGCGCGGGCCAGGCGCGCCGCCAGGCGGAGCCGCTGGAGCGCGGCCCGGTCAGCGGAGGCCGGTTCTGCCCAGGCGTGGAGCAGCGCGGCGCCGTAGCGGCCGTCGGTCTCGACGAGGTCGGCCAGGCGGTCGGCCACTCGGCTGCGTTCCCAGGTCGGCCAGATGGCGTAGGCCGTAAGGGCGAGGATCGCGCCGAGGACGGTGTAGAAGGCCCGGTCGGCGGCGAGGGAGGGCGCCGGGGATCCGGTGAAGGCGAGCAGGGCGACCACGAGCGAGGCGATGCCGACGCTGTAGACGACGTAGTTGGCGCGAAGCACGGCGACGCTGGTGGCGTAGAGCGCCACGGTGAGCACGATCAGGCCGGCCGGTGAAGGGTCCAGCGCGGCCAGCAGGAGCGTGACGAGGCCCGCGCCGAGCAGGGTGCCGACGCTCCGGGCGAGCCCGCGGCTCAAGGTGGCGGCGAAGTCGGGCTTGAGGACGATCATGACGGTCATGGGGAGCCAGTAGCCATGGCCGACGGGGAACAGGTGGGAGATGGCGACGGCGGCGGCGAGCGTCACCCCCATCCGAAGGGCGTGGCGGAAGGCTTCCGAGGTGAAGGTGAGGTTCGCCCGCGCCGTCTCGACGTAGCCCGTGCTCGTGCCGGCAGGCGGAGACGAGCGTCGCCGGACTCCTGGTCTGCCTTCGGTGGTGCTGGCGACTCCGGGCTCGGGGGATCGGTCTCCGGCGGCGACCGCGCTCAGCTGGACGACGGAGCGGAGCTGGCCGGCCAGCGCCGTCAGGTCCTCGACCGCCTGGGCAAGCGTGGCACGGCCCTGATGGTCGGCAGCGCGGCCGACCGCTCGGAGGTGCTCGACGGCGGAGCGGAACCGCTCGCGGTCGCCGGGCATGGCGACGGCGCTGCGGGCGTCGTGAAGGCCGTCGGCCACCTTGGTCAGCACGTTGGCCGACGCGTTGATTGCGGCGTCGAGGTCGCTGGCGGCGTCGTGCGCCCAGCTCGGCGCGCCCGGTGTGGTGTCGAGCTTCGAGGTGAGCCGGAGCCGGAGCCGGGTCCGGGTGACGGCGGCCGCGGTCATCCGGATCCGCTCGGCTTCGTCGGCAAGCGCCTGGTAGGCAGCGGCGGCAGACTGGTCGCCCCAGGGTTGGGTCTCTTTCAGCGCCGAGCGAAGCTCGTTGAGGGTGCGGGGGTCGAGGAGGCCCGAGGGGTCGTTCTTGAGCGAACGCAGGTGGTCCGCCAGCTGGCGGTAGGCGGTGCTCGATGCAGAGCGCTCCACCGGGAAGCGTTGCAGGGGCCAGGTGAGCGGCACCAGGACGATCTGCAACGCGGCCCCGCACAGCGCCCACAGCGAGTTGAGGGCGGCCTGCTCGGCGGTGAAGGAGAACTGGGAGAACACGACGAGGCCGATCACGGCTTGGAGTCCGACCACGGCGGGCGCCTGGCCGAAGAGCACCAAGAACCCGCCGGCGACCCCCCAGATTGCGGTGACGGCGATGTCGGGCCCTTCCACGTGCCCGACGGTCGCCCCGACGAAGGCGGAGACGGCGAAGGCCACTGCCGCGAACGCCATGACCTTCACCCGGCTGCGGTAGCTGCCCTGCAGCGATGCCATCCCCGCTGGCAGGGCACCGACCGCCGCCGCCACCCCGACCAGCAGATGGCCCGAGAGGTCGCCGGCCACGAGGGGGATGGCGATGCCGAGCGCGCATCGAGCGGCGGGAGCGAGCGCAAGCTGAGAACGGTCCAGATGGGTGGCTTCCTGGAGGGGGCGCGTCCAGGTGCGCGACATGGTCACCGAGCGCGCGAGTCGCTGGTGGCGCCCACCGAGACTGGGCATCTCGGGCGCGTCGTCTTCCTTCTTCCAGTTCGGGCGACGGCCCAACGCCGACGTCGTGGCGCTCGGCAAGCAGGGGCCGGTGTCATCCTCGCCATGGCGGTGGGCCGACGTCGATGCGAGGGAGGGTCGAGTCGACCTGCCCGAACCGGTCGTCCGCCACCGTCCAGGCGCGATACGCCTCGAGGATCTCGGCGCGAGCCCGGGCGACGAAGTTCCACCACATGAGCACGGTCTCTTGGAACGGGACACCGCCGAAGAGGATCGCTCGCGTCGGCTCGCTGGCTGCCAGGACGATCTCGGAGCGGCCGGCGCCGAGGTAGGCGAGATGTCCCGGATCCACGACCGCGCCGTCCAGGCGGACCGCACCGGTGAGGGCGACGATCGCGTGCTCGAAGTCGCGCCGAAGCGGCACCGTCGTGGTGCCGTTTCGCAGCGAGACGTCGGCGCCAACGAGCTCGGTGTCACATCGGGCCGGAGACACAGTGCCGTCGAGGTCGCCGACGAGCACGGTCGCCTCCCCGGCGTCG
>JAJYGM010000811.1 GCA_021785095.1 Actinomycetes bacterium | reverse complement strand
GATCACGATCTCCTTGGAGGCCACGAGCCCGTCGAGCGTGCCCTCCTTCGGGCGTCCAAGAGGGGTCGGCTCGTCTAGCTGCGAACGGGGCTCGCTCGTCGGAGCGTCGTTCCGTTCGGCTCTCCGAGGCCGTGTCGAGCGGATCGGGCGAGCCTGCCGAGGCCGGCGCGGCGACGGGCTCGGGCGGCTCGGCGTCACAGCCCCAGCTCCTCGCCGAGAGCCGTCGCGACCTGGCGCATGGAGCGCAGGCCGTGGGCGCGTGAGAAGAGGTACGGCACGTAGAGCACCGGAGGGGGTTCGGACCCGTACGACGCCGCCTCGGACGCCAGCCCCTGGCGCAGCCGCTGCAGGTGCCCCGCGCGGGTCCGCCGCATGGTCACTGCGAGGCGGGCGCCCTCGAGCAGCGGTCCTGCATCTCCTCCGAGCAGCTTGGAGAGCTCCTCGCCGCGGGTGTACACCTCGTCGAAGACCTCTTCTTCGTGGAGCCCGAAGAGCTCGGGGAGCACCCGGTTCACGACGACGGCGGACAGCTCGACCGTGGTCTCGGCGCGGACCCGACCGGCGAGCTCGAGGGTCTCGTTGACCGGCATCTCCTCGGGCGTCGTGACGGCGACGAGCCCGGTACGCCGAGGGTCGGAGAGGATCTCGAGCATCCAATCGGTCTGGGAGCGGATGAGACCGAACTTCACAAGGTCGTTGATGGCCTGCGGCGCCGCGAGCTGGCTCACGATGTGGCCGGACGCGGCGGCGTCGGCCACGACGAGGTCGTAGTGGCGCTCCCGGACCTCGTAGCAGAGCTTCCCGACCGTGAGGATCTCGCGCACCCCGGGAGCGGCCGCAGCGACGAAGTCGAGCGCCCGGGCGAGCGGCCCGAGCCGCGTCGCCACGGGGATGCGGAGCTGAAGCTTCAGGTACTCGCGCAAGGACGCCTCGGTGTCCATCGACATGGCGACGACGCCGGGCGCGACCTCGCGCCCGGAGAAGCCCGTAGGCGCAGCCTCGAAGAGCGCGGTCAGGTCGCCCTTCGCGTCGACCTCGCACGCGAGCACGTGCTTCCCGCGGTCGGCGGCGAGCTGGGCGAGCGCTGCGGCGACGGTCGTCTTGCCCGTGCCGCCTTTTCCCGTGACGAAGAGCAGTCGGCGATCCAGGAGGGGGAGCGGACGAGCATCAGCCACGGGACCAGATCCTCTGCCGGTCGCCTCAGGGCGCGCCGAACCCGACGCGGCGCTCTGGAGTGGGCGCACCGACCTCCACGTACGCGACCTTGGCGACGGGGACGCCGACGCGCCGGCCGCGCCGATCCGTGAGCCACAGCACGGCGTCGTCGGCGAGCGCCGCCTCGATCTCCCTCAGCAGCTTCTCGCGGTCCACGTCTTCGCTGAGCTCCACCTCGAGCTCCTTGGCGGTCTGGACGATCCCGATGCGTACGTCCACGCTTGCTCCTCGGTCATGTGGCGCCTGTCCGGGACGCCCCCTGCGACTGCGCCCGCGCGCTGCGGGCGTCACACCCGACGATACAGCGGCGAGGCAGACTCTTCGCCATGGACTCCACGGACCGCAACTCGCGCCGGGAGACTGGGGCCGTCATCGCCACCGCTCCGGCCGAGACCACGCGCGCCCGTCGGTGGGCAGCGACGATGGGAGGCTACGGGTCCGACGTCGCCGGGTTCCGCCAGGCGCACCCAGGCGCCGGCATCACGATCGGAAGGCGCCCGATCGTGGATCGAGAGTCCCGCGAAGCGGCGGAGGACGCAGCCCTCGCCCCGGGCGCGACGCGAGCCAAGGGGGCGGGCAGCCGCCCCGGGAGCGAGGAGCCCGACTTGTGGCGGACGTGCTTCGAGCGGGACCGCGACCGCATCTTGCACTCGACGGCCTTCCGCCGCCTCGCTGGGAAGACCCAGGTGTTCGTCTTCCCAGCCGATCATCAGCGCACCCGCCTGACGCACGCGCTCGAGGTCGCGCAGGTGGCGCGGGCGATCGCCCGCGCCCTCGGTCTCAACGTGCCTCTGGCCGAGGCCATCGCGCTCGGGCATGACTGTGGGCATGGGCCGTTCGGGCACGCCAGCGAAGACGCCCTGGACCCGCTGGCGCCCGGGGGCTTCGACCATGCCCCGTGGGGGGCGGACATCACGCTCGCCTCGCTGAACCTGACCCACGAGGTGAGCGACGGGGTGCGCAACCACAGCTGGTCACGGCCTGCACCTGCGACGCCCGAAGCGGAGGCCTGCGCGATCGCGGACCGAGTCAGCTACACGACGCACGACGCCGAAGACGCCGCCAGCGCGCAGGTCGTCGACCTGCGCGATCTTCCGCCGATCGTGCACGAGAGACTTGGGACCAGGCGGTCGGCACAGCTCGACGCGCTCGTCCACGACGTCGTCGTCACGAGCCAGCGTGCAGGGGTCGTGGGGATGAGCGACGACTCGGCCGAGGCGCTTGCAGCGCTGCGAGCGTGGAACTACGAGCGCATCTACCTGCGCGAGGACTCGGCGCGCCAGGCGCGCGCGGTCCATCGCCTTCTCCAGAGCCTCGTCGAGCACTACGTCGCCCATCCGCGGCTGCTGCCCCACGACGGCGCAGCCAGCATGAGCCTGCAGCACGAGGCGGTTGCGTACGTGGCTGGCATGACCGACAGGTTCGCGTGCATGCAAGCCTCGGCGCTGCTCGGGTGGCCCAGGGATGAGATGCCTGCAGGGTTCGACACGTGAGGAACCGGCCCATGGGCGACCCACGTGACTGCCTGGCGCCACTCGCACGTGGTGCCCATGCGTCCCAGGATCGGGTCCGACGCCACGTTGCAGTGCGGCTCCCCTGCGACGTCGTGCCCCGGGCAGCGGCGGATGCGACCTGCCGTTCGGCCTCGGATGCGACCTGCCCGCCCTCTCGGCGCCTGGCGTAGCCTTCGGCGAGGTGGCCGACGACGTAGCGACGACGACGAGGACGACTCAGCCCTTCCTCGTGATGGCGAAGCCGATCGGCCCGCTGTGCAATCTCGACTGCGGCTACTGCTACTACATCGGGAAAAGGGCCCTCTTCCCCCCTGGCGAGCGCTTCAAGATGCGCCGCGACGTGCTCGAGTCCTTCGTCGCCGGCTACATCGCCGCGAGCCCCGGGCCAGTCGTCCACTTCGTGTGGCACGGTGGAGAGCCCACGCTCGCCGGGATCGACTTCTACCGCCAGGTCGTCGAGCTCCAGGCACGCCACCTGCCCGAGGGCTGGCAGTGCCTCAACAACCTCCAGACCAACGGGACCCTGCTCGACGACGCGTGGGGCGCCTTCCTCGCCGAGCACCGCTTCATGGTCGGTCTCAGCCTCGACGGCCCCGCACGACTGCACGACAGCGGCAGAGTCGACCGCAGGGGGCGGCCGACCCACGATCGCGTGCTACGCGGGCTGAGAATCCTGCGGTCGCACGGCATCGACCCCGACGTGCTCTGCGCGCTCCATGCCGGCAACGCCGGCCACCCGCTCGAGGTGTACCGCTTCTTCTTGGACCTCGGGGTCAGCTGGCTCCAGTTCCTTCCGGTCGTGCGGCGAGACGCGGCCGGGCGGGCAGACAGCTGGTCGGTCCCGCCCGAGATGATGGGTGACTTCCTGTGCACCATCTTCGACGAGTGGGTCCGCTACGACGTGCGGCGCATCGGCGTGCAGAACTTCCTCGAGCCGTTCCTCGTCGCCAGAGGTCAGCCTGCCAATCTCTGCGTCATGGCCGAGACCTGCGGTCGGGCGCTCGCCCTCGAGCACGACGGGAGCGTGTACTCCTGCGACCACTTCGTCGACGCGGCCCATCGCCTCGGCTCCGTCACCGCCGGAGGGCTCGGCGATCTCGTGGAGGGGCCCGGCCAGAGGGTCTTCGGCGAGGACAAGCGCGAGGGCCTGACCAGCGCCTGCCGCTCCTGCGACGTGCGGAACTTCTGCCACGGTGGCTGCCCGAAGGACCGCTTCTCTGCAGGCCCGGGCGAGGATCCGCGCCAGAGCTTTCTCTGCGCGGGATACCGGAAGTTCTACGTGCACGCGAGCCCCTACTTGACGCGCATGGCCCTCCTCGCCCTACGCGGTCGCCCGATCACCGAGATCGAAGACGAGCTCGAGACGGCCGAGCGAGACGAACGACGTCGGTGGCGCACTGCCCCGAGGAACGACCCCTGCCCTTGCGGGAGCGGTGAGAAGTACAAGCGGTGCTGCCTCACGCGCCAGCGCCGGTAGGCCGCGGGTCTCCGCGCCCGACGGTGCGGGCTCCGGCATCCGGCAGGTCGGGCGAGCCGGACCGCCAGAGGTCCCTGCTAGCCGCCTGCCAGCCGCCTACCAGCCG
>JAJYGM010000076.1 GCA_021785095.1 Actinomycetes bacterium | reverse complement strand
CCTGCGAGCCTTCACCTCCCTCCTGCGGACCCTGGGGCCAGCCTGCCTGGGAAAACCCACCCTGGGACAACCCACCCTGGGAAAACCCTCCTTGGGGCCCCCACGCCGGGGCTCCTCCGTGGGGCTGGTGCCACCACGCGTCGCCGGGGGGCCCGAACCCGCCGCCCACGGGCTCTGCCGGCTCGGTGCTCTCGGTTTGATCGTCCTCGGGGCGGTCGCTCATCGTGTCTCCTCAATCGCCGTTTCCGTCGCCGCGCCATCTCGGGAGCTCACCCGAAGGCTAGGGCGCGCGGCACAGTCCCAGTACACCGGACGTACCTAAGAGAACCAGAAAGACGCAGTAAGGACTCCCCGAGATTTCCACCCGGCTACCGGTTCGGCCCGACGGCCGAGTCGACGGCGGGGCTCCGGCTGAGGAGCACCACGCTCCCGACGAGCACCATGAGGAGCAGGGTCTCCACGCACAGGTCTCCGGCGCCGCTGCGGACGTGCTCGCCGAAGATCGTGATCCCGAGCAGGCTCGCGACGAGCGGGTCGACGATCGTGAGGCCCGGCTGCACCGCCGCCAGCGGTCCCGCCTGAAGGGCGTTGGACACGAGGAACACGCCGACCGCGCCGGAGACCACCAAGACGTACAGGGGCCAGCTCCCGAAGACCGCGCCGGGACCCGCCGGGAAGCCCGCACTCAGCTCCTTCACCACCGCTGCCACGAAACCCCAGTTCAGCGCCGCCGAGATCCCGAGGAACGCCGCCTTGCGCGCAGGCGTGGGCGCCCGTCCCCGTCGCCCGCGCACCGACGAGAGCGCGACCGCGACCGCTCCGGCCAACGCGACCGCTCCGGCAGCCTCCAGCCACTGTGTCGCAGCCCCGTTGGTCGACGACCCCCCAGAGGGGTCCGCGACGTAGAGGAGCCCCCCGAGGGACGCGGCGGCGCCGGCGGCGGCGGCCCAGTCGATTCCGCGTACGTGGGCGGGGTCTCGCAGCGCCAGGTAGGCGAAGACGACCAGGAGCTCCGACGCGATCACCGGCTGCACCACGGCAAGCTCGCCGAAGTGCAGCGCGGACACCTGGAAGACGAACCCGGCGATCATGCTCAGCACTCCGCACAGCCACAGTCGCCTGCGGATCAAGAACGCGATCAATCGCCAGCTGAACCGCAGCTCACCCGGCGCCGGGGCTGCGGCCGCTCGCATGAGGACCGAGGCGCTCGCAGTGAAGAAGCTCGCCGCCAGCGCAAGCGGGATCTCGATCGACATGGTCGCACTCCCGAGCCCGTCACCCGCCGACTCCGGACGCACCTCCCGGCGACCCACCATACGCGTCAGCCGCCCGGAGCGGATGCCCGGTCCTCCACGTTGCGGCTGCGCACCGGGGCGTGCTACTCGCTGCCCGAGACCCTCGCGACCGCCGCCACCACCTGCCCCTCGTCCAGGTTCATCACCCGGACCCCGGTCGCGTCGCGGCCCTGTGAGGCGATCTCGCGCACCGGGGTACGGATCACCACCCCGCCGCTCGAGACCAGCAGGATCTCTTCGTCGAGGCTCACCATGAACGCGGCGACGACCCGGCCGCGCTTCACCGTGAGCCGGATCCCGCGCACCCCCTGGCCGCCCCGCGCCTGGCGGCTGAAACGCTCGACCTTGGTCCGCTTGCCGTAGCCGGCATCGGTGACCATCAAGATGTCGGCGTCGTCCCGCGCGACGTCGAGCGAGACCAGCTCGTCGCCCTCGCGCAGCCTGATCCCGCGCACGCCGGCTGCGTCCCGACCCATCGGACGGACGTCGTCTTCTGCGAACCGTATCGTCATGCCCGTCTTCGTGACCGCGATCAGCTCGTCCGATCCCGTGGTCGGTACGACGCGCACCAGCTCGTCGCCCTCCCGCAGGTTGATCGCGATGAACCCCTCGCGGCGAGACTTGTCGTACTCGCTGAACGGCGTCTTCTTCACCTGTCCCCGGGCCGTCGCGAAGACGAGGCAGTGCTCCGCGGGAAAGTCGCGCGTCTCCACCATCGCCTGAACGGTCTCCCCGCTCTCCAGCGGGAGCAGGTTCACGAGGGCGGTCCCTCGCGCGGTCCGGTCCTTCACCGGGATCTCGTGACCCCTCAACCGGTAGACGCGCCCCCGGTTGGAGAACAAGAGCAGGTACGACAGCGTGGTGGTGTGCACCACGTTCGTGACGAGGTCCTCCTCTTTCAGCCGCGCCCCCTGCACGCCTCGCCCGCCGCGCCCCTGAGTCCGGAAGGCGTCCGCGGACACCGCCTTGATGTAGCCAGCCGCGGTCATGGTGACCACGATCTCTTCGTCCGCGACCAGGTCCTCCACGCCGAGCTCCCCGGGATCGTGGGTGATCACCGAGCGACGGGGGTCGGCGAATCTGTCCCGGATCGCGGTCATCTCGCTCGAGACGACCCCTCGCAGCCTCGCCGGATCCCCAAGGACGGCCTGGAGCTCCCCGATCGCCTCGCGCAGCTGCGCCATCTCCTCCTCCAGCTCCGAGCGGCCCAACCGGGTGAGCCGGCCGAGGGTCATGTCGAGGATGTGGTTCGCCTGTTCCTCGCTGAAAGAGAACGGCTCGGCCATGAGCGCTCCACGCGCGGCGGGCCGATCATCCGACCCGCGTATCGCGGCGATGACCGCATCCAGCATGTCGATGGCGCGAAGCAGACCCTCGACGATGTGCGCACGGGCCTCGGCCTTGCGAAGCCGGAATTCCGAGCGACGTCGCACCACCTCGACTTGGTGAGCGACGTAGTGGGTCAGCATCTGGGCGAGGTTCAGCGTCCGGGGGACCCCATCGACGAGGGCCAGCATGTTCACGCTGAAGTTCGACTGCAGCGGCGTGTGCTTGTAGAGCTGATTCAGCACCACGTTCGCGTTCGCGTCCCGCTTCAACCGGATCACCAGCCGAGTCTGGCGCCCGGCCGAGGAGTCGATCGCCTCTGCGACGCCGTCGACTTCTCCGGCGCGCACGAGATCGTCGATCTTCTGGAGGATCACCGGCACAGACGTCTGGTACGGGATCTCGGTGACCACGATCCGCGTCGCGTCACGCCCCTCCTCGATCTCCGCGACCGCGCGCATCTTCACCGATCCCCGTCCGGTGCGGTACGCGTCGAGGATCCCCTGGCGGCCGAGGATCTGCCCTCCGGTGGGGAAGTCCGGCCCCTTCACGAACCGCATCAGGTCGTCGGGCGTCGAGTCCGGGTGCTCGAGCAGGTGAACGGCCGCGTCGATGACCTCCGCCATGTTGTGCGTCGGAATGTTGGTCGCCATCCCGACCGCGATCCCCTGCGACCCGTTCACGAGGAGGTTCGGGAACCGTGCTGGCAGGACGACGGGCTGCTCGGACGTATTGTCGTAGTTCGGCTCGAAGTCGACGGTGTCTTCGTCGATCCCCGCCAGGAGGTCCAGCGCCAACGCCTGCAGGCGGCACTCCGTATAGCGCATCGCCGCCGGCCCCTCCTCGGGCCCCGGGCCGCCGAAGCTCCCGTGCCCGTCGACGAGCGGATGGCGCATCGAGAAGTCCTGGACCATGCGAACAAGCGCGTCGTAGATCGCGGCGTCGCCGTGCGGATGGAACGTTCCCATCACCTCGCCGACCACCGCAGCGCACTTCACGTAAGGGCGGTCGGGTCGCAGATTCTGGTCGAACATCGAGAAGAGGATCCGGCGGTGGACCGGCTTCAGCCCGTCGCGGACGTCCGGCAGCGCCCGCGAGACGATGACCGACATCGAGTACTCGAGAAACGAGCGCTCCATCTCTTCTTGGATCTCGATCGGCTCGATGAAGCCGAGGACCTCGCCGCCCCCGGACCCGTCCCCTCCCGAGGCCGCGCCGCTGCCGTTCGTGGGGGATCCCCGCGTGATCGGTCGTCTCGCCATGGTCCCGTGCCCCCTCAGATGTCGAGGAAGCGGACGTCCTTGGCGTTCGTCTGGATGAAGTGCCGACGGAGCTCCACGTCGTCGCCCATGAGCACCGAGCACACGTCGTCGGCGAGCGCCGCCTGCTCCACGCTGATCTGCAGGAGCGAGCGCTTCGTCGGGTCGATCGTCGTGTCGCGCAGCTCGTCGAAGTTCATCTCCCCGAGGCCCTTCAGCCGCTGAAAGTCGTGGCGGTGCTCCGGGTGCGCGGCGAGAAACGCCTCTTTCGCCGCATCGTCTTTCAGGTACACCTTCTCCCTGCCGACGAGCGTCGAGTACAGCGGCGGCTGCGCCACGTACACGAAGCCGCCTTCCACGAGCGACTTCATCTGCCGGAAGAAGAAGGTGAGGAGGAGCGTGCGGATGTGACTGCCGTCGACGTCTGCGTCCGCGAGCACGA
>JAJYGM010000020.1 GCA_021785095.1 Actinomycetes bacterium | reverse complement strand
GGGCTCCGACGTCCCGGACGACCTCTACGCCGAGGTGAGCAGCCAGTTCAGCCCCGAGCAGATCGTGGCGCTCACCCTTGCCGTCGTCGCCATCAACGGCTGGAACCGCTTCGCCGTCGGGCTGCGTTCCCCCGTCGGCAGCTACCAGCCCAGCGGCGAGCACGAGGTGCACTGATCGGATGAACTCGGAGACGGCATTCACCCGCCTCGTCGGTTGCCGGTTGCCGTTGCAGCAGGCCGGCATGGCTGGCGTCGGCGGCCCGGAGCTCGCCGTGGCCGTCGCCGACGCCGGGGCGCTGGGCATGCTCGGGACGCCGCTCGGCACGTCTACAGCGTTCGCGGCGATGCTCATGGACACGGTACGTCGAACGTCGGGGGTGCTCGGCGTCAACTTCCTGGTGCCGTTTCTCGACCGCGACGCCGTCTCGATCGCCTCCTCGACGGTCCGCCTCGTCGAGTTCTTCTACGGTGAGCCAGACGGTTCACTGGTGTCACTGGTCCACGACGCGGGCGCATTGGCCGCTTGGCAGATTGGATCTCCCGGCGAGGCGAAGGCTGCCGTCGACGTGGGTTGCGATCTGGTGGTGGCTCAGGGTGTCGAAGCGGGCGGTCACGTGCGCAGTCAGGTCGGGCTTCTGCCCCTGCTCGACGCCGTCATCGACGCCGTAGGGGTGCCGGTAGTGGCCGCTGGAGGCATCGGCAGCGCCCGAGGCGTCGCTGCTGTGCTCGCAGCCGGTGCCGACGCAGCGAGGATCGGGACGCGGTTCCTGGCCACGGTCGAAGCGAACATCCACCCTCAGTACCAGCAGGCCCTCATCGAAGCCGGCGTGGAGGACACGGTCCTCACCACCACCTTCTCAGTCGGCTGGCCAGGTGCCCCTCACCGGGTGTTGCGCAGTTGCGTCGAGGCCGTGGCAGCCTCCACGGACGAGAACGTCGGTGAGGTGCGGACGCCCGACGGCTCTTCGTCGGCGATACCTCTGCGCTCTCCGCTGCCCCCTACGCGGGAGACCACGGGAAGCATCGCGGTCATGGCTCACTACGCTGGCCAGTCGGTGGGTGGGATCGACCAGATCTTGCGTGCTGCGGACGTCGTCCAGGAGCTGGCGGCGGGCACACGTGGCCTCGGCAGACCATCGGACGCTCTGCCTCAGCGACAGCCCCGCTGAGCACTCATGCCGATGCTGATACTGCGTTCGGGGCCAACTGCTCGGCCGACGGCCAGGCTGCCCTGCTCGTGCGTGGGAACAGGCGATTAACAGGCCGTCCCCGATGACCCTGATCTCGATTGTCACACGGCTGCGCCGAGGTCCGAACCGGTATCTCGCCGAGACGCGGAAGAGTGTGCGAACCCAGCGCCCGCCCCCCGGATGGAATCTCCAATGGATCGACGTGGAGGACGGCCCTGCCGTCGATTCGAGAACCTTCCCCGGCGACCCGAGGATCCGGTACCTCGGCACCTGGGCGCAGCAGGGACCTGCCGGGGGTGGCAACGTCGACGCCTCGTGTGCCCGAGGCACCTGGATCCGTATCCTGGACGACGACGACATCCTTCCCCCCGGTGCACTCGCCGCCGTCATCGATATGGTCGAACGCCACGCCGACGTGCTGTGGATCACCGGCGAGGCCCTGGACCTGACCGAAGCGGGACCTCGGCCCATCTCCGGCCATGGCTTCGCCCCCGGACCGCTGCCCCGCCCCGCATTCGCACGGTGGTTGCTGGAACACGACGAGGGTCCGCTGCCCGTCCATCCCGCCAGCCTCTTCGTGCGCCGCGGTGCCTTCCTGGCTGTCGGCGGGTGCAGCGCGCTCTCCCCGGGCGAGGACGTCGAGATGCTGGCCGCCCTGAGCACCCTCTTCGATGGCTGGCACACCGGTGCGCCTGCCCTCCATTACCGGGTGTCACCCCAGCAGCACCGCCGTGCCGAGCACCGGTCGACCAGCTTTCCCCGCCGCGTGAACCTGATTCGCCAGCGGATCCTCGCCATCCAACGGCTCGTCCAGGCGCAGGCGCACTCCGGTGAACCTACTCACCCCGGGGTGGACGATTCCCGCTCGCAGTTCACCGCAGGAACGCCTGCCGCGTCGGGCAGTGCCGACCATCCCCCGCTCCTGGCGACGAGCGGATGGTGACCGGCCCATCGCCATCCCAGCGACAGGCTGCCCGCGCTGTGGTATGGACGGTGAATGTGGGCTTGCCCCGTGAGGTGGTCTGGCGGGGGCGAACGATCCGCTCGGGAATCTGGAAGTCACCTGTCGTGGGGGTGGTCGCCGTGAGCGGGGTGAACCTGGAGGGTGATGGCCAGGCTGACCGTCGAGCTCACGGGGGCCCCGACAAGGCGGTGTACGCCTACGCGGCAGAGGACGAGCGGTGGTGGTCCGAGGAGCTCGGCGTTGAAGTGGGTCCGGCCAGCTTCGGCGAGAACCTCACCACGGCCGGCCTCGACCTGAACGATGCCGTGGTGGGTGAGCGCTGGCAGGTGAGCGGTGTGCTCCTCCAGGTCACACAACCTCGCATCCCGTGCTAAAAGCTCGGCATCCGCATGGGCGACGACGAGTTCCCGGTGCGTTTCGCCGCGGCCCGACGCCCCGGGGTCTACCTGCGGATTTTACAGGAAGGAACACTCCAGGCCGGCGATGAGATCGACGTGGTCGAGCGTCCCGCACACGGCTTCCGGGCGGTCGATGTGGCGAACATCTACTACGGCAACCACCGACGGGCTGCCGACCTGCTGGATGTGGCCGAGCTCGCTCCGTCCTGGCACACCTGGGCCAGCGGGGTGCTCGGTCGTCCGGACCACGGCCGGAGCGCAATTTGCGCCCCACGCGGCGGGACCGGTGCATGACGACCTACCGGCTCTGGTCGGGGCCTCGGGCCGGTCCTCGGTGCGCCAGCATCACGCCGATGGGAACACTCACGCCGAGCACGACGAGTATTGCCCGGTAGCCGAGCAGTACCCGACGCCGGTGCCTCCCTACCTTTCTCGTCGTCCAGGCGAACAGACCGAGTGCCACGATGAGCAATGCGCTCGCGACGTCGAGCAATTCCGTCACACCTGCGAGGGTGCCAGCAAGGATACCCGCGTTGGCGAGATTGAACATGCAGAACTGCGCCACGAGGATCTCCCGGCGCGGCGGGTCCGAGGCAACCAGCGCCTGGCCACCGCCAACCAGTATCTGGGCGACGCCGCACACCAACACCAGGTATGCACTGGCCCAGGCCAGATGCCGGCTCGGCGCCTCCCCCCCGGCGGCGGACACGAAGCCCCCAACCACAACCAGCATCGCGCCGGCCGCGGCGAAGACTACCCCGGACCGACGGGCGCCCGCCCCCGCAGGCATCTCGGCGGGACCAACCTGGGGACCAGTGATCTCCGAGCAGCGGGCTGTCGCCGCCGTTTCAGCGTTGACGCGGCGTCCGAGGACCATTCGGACAGTTTAGCTAGTCAATGGTAGAGAAACCACTGGCGTGGCTGCGTATTCACGGTTCCACGATCAGTGCGATCGTCGCTCCCGCGTCAGCATCCTCTCGGTCCCAGGTCTCCTGAGCTGCCCCGGCTGCCGGACGCCTCGGCGGTGCCCCGGCGGTGCGCCGGCGGTGCGTTGCTGCCCGCCTACGCCTCGGCGCCGGCCTCGCCGAGTCGGGATAGCACGAGTGGCATGAAGGCCAGCGGTGATGGCCCACAACGCGAGCGTGGCGAATCCAGCCGCCTTGCCGATCATGGTGATGGCATGGGCGTGGAACATGGCACCGGTGGCGAGACCCCCGAGGGCGAACACGGCAGTCGAGAAGGTCGGTGGCCATGGAGCCAGCCTGACAATCCGGCGCGTCCCCGACAGCCATCGGAGACTCTCGATCACGATGGGCACGGCGAGCGCCGCGGCGAGCGCCCAGGTGGCAGCTGCCGCGATGTGGCACGCGACGCTAACGCCAGGTGGCCAGTAGCTGTCGTCGGCAGCGAGCGCTCTTCCGACAGACGCCGCGGCCAGCCCGCCGCAACCCGCGGCGATCCACCACAGCACCCTGCGGTCATCTCCGAGGCCACGCCGGGTGACGCGTGCAGCGGCAGCGGCCACCACGGCCCAGTACCCGACCACGCCGGCAGCCGCCGCCAGGAGGATCGTCGCCACAGGGCGAATGCACTCCCCCAGCCGGCCGTCCCAACCACCGGGCCAGGAGGCGTCACCGCCGAGCATCGGACCGAGATTGATGTGGGGATAGCCGACGGCGCCTGGCCGGACCGTCGCCGACATTGCGCCGGAAGGATACCGGCGCTCACCGGGGCCTCCGCCGGTTGTGGCCCCGATCGGGTACCGGGGAC
>JAJYGM010000294.1 GCA_021785095.1 Actinomycetes bacterium | reverse complement strand
AGGTCGGCGAGCAGGCCCTTCGCGAGATCTACCTCGCGCCGTTCGAGGCAGCGGTCCGCGAGGCAGGCGTCTGGGCGGTGATGAGCGGCTACAACCGCGTCAACGGCACCTACGCCTGCGAGCACGTCGCGCTGTTGCGGGAAGTGCTGAAGGGGGAGTGGGGATTCGACGGCGTGGTGATCTCGGACTGGTACGGCACGACGAGCACGGTCGCCGCTGCTCTCGCAGGGCTCGACGTCGAGATGCCGGGGCCGGCGCTCAAGTGGGGGGAGGCGCTCCTCGAGGCCGTGCGCGCCGGGGAGGTGGGCGAGGACGTCCTCGACGACAAGGTCCGGCGCATCCTCCGTCTCGTCGACCGCACGACCGGCGGCGGCCCCTCCGACGACGGCGCGAGCCCCGCGGCGCTCATCCGCTCGGCCGCCGCCGACGCGACAGTCCTCCTGCACAACCGCGCCGGGCAGCTCCCGCTCGACCCGACCCGGATCGCGACCCTCGCCGTCGTCGGCCCGAACGCCACGGCCGTCCAGGTGCACGGCGGGGGGAGCGCGCGTGTCGTCTCGTCCTACGTCGTGAGCCCGCTCGAGGCCCTCACGGCACGGCTCGGCAGGGGCGCCACCGTCAGGCACGAGCCGGGCTGCAGCATCGCCCGGGCTCTCCCGGTCCTCGACGCGCGCACCCTGGCGCCGGGCGTCGCGGGCTCCCCGGGCGCGGACGTTGCCGCCGAGGCCGGCTCGCCTGGTCGGGAGCCGGTGACGATCGAGTACTTCGCGAACCCCGACCTCGCCGGGGCGCCGCACGCGGTCGAGCGCGTGCCGAGCATGCAGCTCGCCTGGAACGGCCCACCCGTGGAGGGCCTCGAGATCGGTCGGTTCTCCGTTCGCATCCGGGCGACCATCGTCCCCACGGCGAACGGTACGGCGCAGTTCGGCTTGCTCGGCATCGGCCGCACGCGGCTCTTCGTCGACGGCACCTGCGTCATCGACAACTGGGAGCATCCGGCGGTCGCCCCGCTGCTCTTCGGCCGTGGAGCGGGCGAGATCCGTGGTGCGGTCGAGGTCACCGAGGGCGTCGCCGTACCGGTGGTCGTCGAGCTGCAGTCGCCGTCGGCCGAGCTCGCGCGCCAGGCGATCGAGATGTCCCCGCTGCCGCCGAGCGAGGAGTCGAACTCTGCGTCCCACCCGGCGGGCGTCACGGTCGGCTACCTCGCGCCGGGTCCGTCCGACCTGCTCGGAAGGGCCGAGGCGCTCGCGCGCGAGAGTGACGTCGTCGTCGTCGTCGTCGGGACGAGCGAGGAGTGGGAGAGCGAGGGCTTCGACCGCGACGAGCTCGGGCTTCCCGGCGACCAGGACGAGCTCGTCGCGCGCCTTTGTGCCGTCAACGACCACGTCGTCGTCGTCGTGAACTCGGGCTGCGCGGTCTCGATGCCCTGGGCCGACGACGCCGCGGCGGTCCTCCAGCTCTGGCTGCCCGGTCAGGAGGCGGGGAACGCGCTCGCGGACGTGCTCTTCGGCGACGCGGACCCCGCGGGCCGGCTGCCCGTGACCATCCCGTTCCGGCTCGAGGACAGCGGGGCCGCAGACGGCTATCCGGCGGAGGGCGGGCGCCTCGAGTACCGCGAGGGGCTCGACGTCGGCTACCGCCACTTCGACGCCGCGGGGATCGCTCCTCGCTACCCGTTCGGTCACGGCCTCAGCTACACGACGTTCGCCTACGGCGAGCTCGCCGTGGTGGCGTCCAGCGCGGGACGGCCGGAGGCGCGCGTCGTCGTGACGAACACCGGCGCACGCCGCGGCGCCGAGGTCGTCCAGCTCTACGTAGGCGGAGCGCCGGGCGGGGCGCGGGACGGGGCGCCGGGCTCGATGCCGGCGCAGCCTCCGCGTGCCTTGAAGGGCGTCGCGAAGGTGTGGCTCGAGCCCGGTGAGGCGCGTTCGGTGACGTTCGGCCTGGACGCCTCCGCGTTCGCGAGCTTCGACCCCTCCGCTCGGGCGTGGGTCGTCGAGGCCCGCGAGGTCGTGGTCTCGGTCGGCGCCTCCTCCCGTGACCTGCGTGGTCACGCGGCGGTCCGGATCGACGCCGACGGACGTCTCGTCTGAGACCGGCGCCCGCGGCGCCCGCGGGGCGCGCGGGGCGCGCGGTCATGCCCGCGCTGCGTGCCCGCACGCGATGCCACCCGCGGTCCCCGCGCGCTCTTGCTCCAGCTCGGGCGGAGCACGGCGCCATCTCGTGCAATGTGGTTGTACCTGGACGCACCACGTTGAACTAACATGACTGACGTAAGCGGTCTTGTCGTCCGCGCTCTAGTGCCCCATACCCGCCACTTCGGCCCACTCGACCGAGCGCGTTCCGGCGGGGGGGGCAGGACGGGCCGGGGGCGACCGAGAGGAATCGAGCACCACCGATGACCCACGTCCAGGTCCATGTCGGCCCACACGGCCGGATCGTCATACCGGCCGAGTTCCGCCGCGAGCTCAACATGGAGCCGGGAGCGACGCTCGTCGCCTACGTGGCCGACGGCAACCGTCTCGTCCTCGAGGACCACAGGGCCCACATCGCCCGCCTGCGCGGCGCGTGGCGTCATCTCGTACCGACCGGGCGTGACCCGCTCGCGGAGCTCGAAGCCGAGCGTGCAGCAGAGGTCCAGCTCGACGACGCCGAGCTCTCCGACGACGGGGCGGCGCTTGCGGACGCACGCGCTCTGCTCGCGCGCGGTGGACGCGCCCCGGGAGCCGTCCAGTGACCGTCGTGCTCGATGCATCGGCGTGGCTCGCATACCTGCTCGACGAGGCTGGTGCGAGCGCTGTGGAGGACTTGGTCGTCGACGGCGCGGTGATGTCGGCGGTCAACCTGGCCGAAGTGTGCTCGCGCCTCGCCGACGTGCGGCGCGACGTCGCGACGGTCCTCGAGCGGGCTGCGGCCGCGCTCGCCCGCAGCGAGCAGCCGCGTTTCGTGACGAGCGGCCTGCCGGTGCTGCCGGAGACCGTGGAGGTCGTCCCGTTCACCGAGGCCGACGCATGGACCGTCGGTGGCCTGCGGCTTGCAACTCGGGACGCGGGACTGTCGCTCGGCGATCGGGCATGCCTGGCGCTGGCACGGCGGCTCGACGCGTCGGTCGTCACGACGAACAAGAGCTGGCTCGAGCTCGACCCCGTCGCCACCGGCGTCGACGTGGTCGTCGTCCCCACCTGACCTCGTCGAAGCCGGCTCCGAGCAGTGTCGCCGCGGCTCAGCTCGCCGCCGCGGCTCGGGTCGTCGCCACGCGTGAGTGCACGAGACCGAGCGGAGCGCGGGCGACCCGTCTGGCGAGAGCGGGGGAAAGAGCGCCTGTGACCGCGAGCTCGTGCTCGACCTCGAGCTGGCGCTCGCGCGCAAGGTGCGGGTGGACGAAGGGGTCGTACGCGCTCGGCGCCTGGACGAGGCCGGCGAGCATCGCCGCCTGGGACCACGAGAGGTGCGCAGGCGTCGTCCCGAAGTACGTGCGCGCCGCCTGGACGACACCGTAGGCTCCCTGACCGTAGTAGGCGGCGTCTAGGTACAAGGTGAGGAGCTCGGGCGTCGGGTAGGTGATCTCGAGCTTGAGGGCGAGACCGACCTGCTCGAGCTCGGTGCCGATGCCGGTCGCTGGACCGGTGTAGACGAGCTTCGCGAGCTGCTGCGCGATCGTGCTCCCACCCTGGTCTGGCAGGTCGCGCACCACCCGGTCCCACAAGTAGCGCAGCGCCCCGTACGCGATGTCCGCTCCCGGGGGTGCGCCGAGGAGGTGGTCCTCGACTGCCCGGATCGACGCGGCTATGCGAGCCGGGGGAGGCGACTTCGCTGGTCGGGCGCTGTGCTTCGCGAGCTGTGCACGCACGAGCGACCGCGCGTCGGCCACGCTCGGGACCGACACGAGGAGCGCGCCAACCGCGACGGACGCCAGGACGACGAGCCCAAGCGAGACGACGAGGAGCCGGACGAGGATCCGGCGGGCCAGGCGCCCGGTCACCGGGCTATCGGCTCCGGACGGCCTCCGCCTGCTGCTCGAGGTCCCGCGTGGTCCGGTAGCTCTTCCAGCGGTGCCAGAAGAAGGCTGCAATCAGAGCGACGGCCACTACCGCGAGGACGTAGCCGGCGTCGCTGAACGCATGGACGATCGTGTGCCAGTGCCCGCCGATGCCGTAGCCGATGCCGGCCATCGCACTGAGCCAGACCAGGCTCCCGGCCGCGGTGAGCAGCCCGAACGAGACGACCGGGACCTCGGCGACGCCGGCGATCAACGCGACGAAGCCCCTGATGAACGGGATCAGCCGACCCCCGAACACGCCCCAACGCTCGTGACGGCCGTACCAG
>JAJYGM010000469.1 GCA_021785095.1 Actinomycetes bacterium | reverse complement strand
TTGCCGCCCGAGACCGGGATCCCCTTCGTGACCCGGATCGAACGCGAGGCAGCTCGGCTCCGGCGGACGGCGATGCAGGGCGGGGCGGCCGAGCGGTTCGAGGCCCACGCCGCCGACGCGCTCGTGCTGGTGTCTGACGGCGGCAGCGCTGCGAAGGGCGCGGCCGACCTCGTCATCGTCTGCGACCTGTTCGCCTGGCGGCGTGGTCACGCCCACGAGGGCGAGCCGTGCCACCTGATCGGCGGTGGACCGATCCCGGTCGAGCTCGCGAAACAGCTCTCGAAGGATGCGTTCTTGAAGGTAGTCCTTCACGACGGGGTGGACATCCAGAAGATCTGCCACGTCGGGCGCAAGTACACAGCGGAGCTTCGCACGGCGCTCGATCTGGGTCCCGTCCCGGACTTCACCGGCAAGGCGTGCACCGAGTGCAAGAGCACGGTGGGGCTCGAAAGGGATCACGAGGTTCCTGTCGCTCGCACAGGGCGGTCCTCGATCTCGAATGTGGTGTCGCGCTGCCACCGCTGCCACGCGGAGAAGACCGAGCGGGACCGCCTGGCCGGACTGCTGGGCCCGAAGGCACGAGCGCGTGCCCCTGGGGCACGGACGCAGAGGGCGGAGGAGCCGTCTACGGGCCAGGTGCCGACGCGGCGCGCCCCGCCTGCAGGGGGATGGCCGTAGGACGGCGGCCCGATCAGCCGGGCGAGGTGTAGCGGTACACGTTGGTCGAGCGCGCCGCGAACCCCATCCGGACGTACAGCCGGTTCGCCGCCTCGCGGTCGGGTCGGGAGGTGAGGTCCACCGTGCGCGCCCCTGCCGCCTCGGCGCGTTCCAGCGCGGCCGTCACCAGCGCCGCGCCGACACCGCGCCCTCGTGCGGCACCGTCGACCACGACGTCCTCGATCCACGCGCGCACGCCGGTCGGGATCCGGAAGACGGCGAGCGTGAGCGATCCCACCACGCGCCCTTCACCGTCGCGGGCGACGAGCAGGGTGGTCGCCGGCGATCGCACGATCGCATCGAGCTCGGCGGCACCCGGTGCCGGCGCGCTCCGCGACAGCTGCGGGACGAGCGCTGCGAGCGCGGCGACGAGGCCGTCGTCGACCCGGGACGCCTCCTCGACGGTCAGATCGCCGGTTCCCGCCACAACGGCTCGCGTACGCGGTCGTAGAGAACGTCCCGTTGCTCGCCGCGGATCGCGGCGAAGACGGAGTCACCCCAGCGCTCGTAGCCGACGAGCGGCGAGGGGAGCCGGCCCGGGCTGAACCAGCCGACGTCGAGGCACTCGAGCGGGTGCGCCTGGAGGGTCCCGCCGACGGCCCTGCAATGGAAGACGAGCGAGTAGAGCGGGATCCGCGAGAACCCGAGCCGCAATCCGTCGAGCACCGCGATGAGCCGGACCGGCTCGGCCTCGATTCCCGTCTCCTCTCGCACCTCCTTCACGACGACCTCGGCGGCCGAGTAGCCGACGTCGCACCAGCCCGTCGGGTACAGCCACGCCCCCGAGTCCGACCGCTGGATGAGCAGGAGCTCCCCACGCTCGTTGCCGACGGCGGCCCCCCCGGCGACCTTCGGCGTGACGTACCCGGGCACGCCCTCTCCGACCTGGGACAGCCACTCCGAGACGATCCCCTCCGCGTCCTCCGGCGCCCGGGGGTCCGCGGAGGCCGCCGTGCGGATGTCGGCCGCGACGCGCAGGATCTCCTCGAACCGCTCCCGCTCGTAGAGGCTCGTCGAGAAGCCGAGGCCGGTACGCGCGGTCGCCGCAAGGCTCTCCGCCCACCGCAGCAGCGTGCGGGTCGGCACGGCCGGGTCCCTCTGCTCCACGATTCGACGCTACCGCCTCCCCGACGCCACGGCGGGCGCCGCAGCGACAACAATGGCCACCGTGGCCGTGAACACCGAGTGCCGCCATTACGTCATGCAGAGCACCCGCACCGGGGAGAAGCTCGAGCGTTGCAAGCTCGGGGCCAACGAAGCCATCCCGTTCGCCTGCCCGGAGGGCTGCGTGTTCTTCGAGGCCCGACGCGTGTCGTCAGCGGGCTGGCAGATCCCCCGCACGGACCGTCGCTGATCCGCTGGCCGGGGGCGTGCTCCTGAGCAGCCTGTTCAAGCTCCCGGAGCGGAACCCTTCGAGATCGAGCGAGACGATCTCGTACCCGGCGGCCTTCACCGCGGCGACCACCTCGGCGCGGCGCGACCAGACCAGCGCGAGCTCACGCTCGGCGACTTCGACCCGGGCGACCGCGCCGTGGTGGCGCACCCGGAGCTCGCTCAGCCCGAGCGCCCGGAGCCCCGACTCCGCCGCGTCGACCGCGCGCAAGGTGGGCGCGGTGACCGGCGTGCCGTAGGGGAGGCGCGAGGCGAGGCACGCGCCGGCGGGACGGTTCCACGTTCGCAGGCCGAGCCGCTCGGACAGCGCGCGAACGTCGGACTTCGCAAGACCCGCCTCGACGAGTGGGAAGCGCGCCCCGGCGGCGGCGGCGGCGGCCTGACCAGGGCGGAAGTCCCCGAGGTCGTCGGTGTTCACGCCGAGCACCACGGTCGCCGACTCCGCTGCGGCGACGGGAGCGAGGGCGGCCATCAGCGAGTCCTTGCAGCGCGCGCAGCGGTCTGCGCCGTTGGCGACGTAGCGAGGGTCTGTCATCTCGGCCGTCTCGACGGTCTGCCACCGGAGCTCCCACTCTGCGGCGAGCGCGCGGCAATGCAGCTCCTCGCCGGCAGCGAGGGAGGGCGACACCGCGGTCACGCAGAGCGCCTGCCCCGGCCCGAGGGCGCGGCTCGCGACACATGCGAGGAACGCCGAGTCCGCCCCTCCGCTGAACGCCACGACCACTCGCCCGATCTGGGCGAGCACCGTCTCGAGCCGCACGAGCAGCGCGTCGAGCCCGGACGGCGCCGCGTCCGGCTCGCCGAGCCGTGCCTCGAGCGCAGGGTGCCGGAGGCGGCCGGGGGCGCTCACCGCGCGGCCGAGGCGAGCACTGTGGAGAGTCCGGCGACCATGCCTGCGTAGAACGGCCCGAACTCGGCGTACCGCGCGGACGCGGGGTCGAAGCGCATCTCGTACACGCACTCCTTCAGATCCGAGGGTGCGACGGCGAAGAGCGTCACCCCCCACTCGAAGTCGTCGAGGCCGACGGATCCCGTCACGAGCTGGAGCACGCGGCCGTGGAACGACCGCCCCACGCGGCCGTGGCCCGTCATCAGCGCGAGACGCTCGTCGTAGTCGAGCGTGTACCAGTTGTGCGCGTCGCCCCTCCGCTTCGACATCGGGTAGAAGCAGAAGGCCGGCTTCCCCTCGGGGGGCAGCTGAGGATAGAGGCGTGCCTGCTTCAGCTCGTCGGGCAGCCCCGCCGCGTACTCCGACACCTCGGTGAGCGAGACGTAGGAGGAGACGATCTCGAGCCCCGCGGCCCGAACCGCCGACTGGAGGCGCCTGAGCCGCCACAGATCGGGGCTGAGCACCATGAGGGCGACATCCGCCTTGTGACCGAGGATCGATGCGGCGACGACCTGGTCCCCCTCCTCGAGCGCCTCGGCCGCTGCGTGAAGAACCCCCGCTGCGTCGAGGGTCGCCCCGGTGCGGCAGAACAGGTGCAGCACGCCGACGCCAGTGGACGGGGAGACCGGGGACGGCGACACCGGGGACGGCGACACCGGGGACGGCGACACCGGGGACGGCGACACCGGGGACGCGGAGGAGTCAGCCACTCGGGCCAGTGTAGGAAGTCCCCCGACGCGCCACGAGGGCACCCCGCAGGGTGCCCTCGTGGGTGTCCGCAGACGGCGGAGCTCAGCTCCTCTAGAAGTCCTCCATGCCGCCGCCGGGCATGGCAGGAGCCTTCTCTTCGGGCTTGTCGACGATGACGGCCTCGGTCGTGAGGAACAGCCCCGCGATCGAGGCGGCGTTCTGCAGCGCCGAGCGCGTCACCTTCGCCGCGTCGATCACGCCGTCGGCGAAGAGGTCGCCGTACACGCCGGTGGCGGCGTTCAGGCCCTCTGCGCCTTTCAGGTTGCGCACCTTCTCGACGACGACGCCTCCCTCGAGTCCGGCGTTCACGGCGATCTGCTTCAGCGGCTCCTCGACTGCCCGAGCGACGATCCGGGCGCCGGTGGCCTCGTCGCCCTCGAGCTTGTCGGCGCGCTCGGCCACCGCGGTCTGGGCACGGAGCAACGCCACCCCGCCGCCGGGCACGACGCCCTCTTCGATCGCGGCCTTGGTCGTGGAGACGGCGTCCTCGATGCGGTGCTTCTTCTCCTTCAGCTCGACCTCGGTGGCCGCGCCGACCTTGATCACCGCGACACCACCCGACAGCTTGGCGAGCCGCTCCTGG
>JAJYGM010000483.1 GCA_021785095.1 Actinomycetes bacterium | reverse complement strand
ATCCCTGGAGGCGGTGTGCGCGCGCCCGGCAGGCTCCTCGGAGCCACCGGGCCCGCTCGGATGCCCCGGGCCGGTGCGACCCCAGCCCCGGGCGGCGCCACCCACGAAGGCCGGTCCGTACCGGAGCGCGAGCCGGCCGACGAACGCCGCCGAGTCGACCCGGCGCTGCAGCTCCCGCCGCCCCCGCTGCGCCAGGTCGGGCACGAGCTGCGAGGCATCGAGCGCAAGTCCGAGCGGGGCGAAGAACGCCAGGTCGGCCAGCGACGGCCGGTCCCGACCCGCAGCGGAGCGGTCGCCCTCGCTCACACGCAGTCCCGGCAGAACATCTTGTCCGGATCCGCGAGCTGGCTCGGGTGCTTCACGAGGAAGCAGGACTGGCAGACGAACTCCCCCGGCTGCTTCGGCAGGACCTTCACCGCGGGCTCGACGCGGTCGTCACCCTCCTCCAGGTCGTCGTCGTCGTCGATGACGACGAGCCGTTCCTTCAGGATGACGTCGAGGCTCGCCTCGACCTCCTCGTCGTCGACCTCCTCCTCCTCGTCCTCCTCCTCCTCGTCGGCTTCGACGGCGGGCGCGGCGGCCCGCTCCCGAGGAGCATCGGGAACGGGAACCTCGAGGTCCTCTTCGTCCTCCTCGGCGAGCGTCTCGTCGTCCAGGACGTCGTCATCGTCGTCGTCCGGCACGTCGAGATCGTCCTCGAGCAGCTCGTCCAGGTCGGCCTCTGGTGGCTCCTCCGGCTCGTCTTCCGCCAGCTCTGCTTCCAGCTCTTCCTCAGCCATCCCGTACCCTTCTCGCCTCGTAGCGGGCGGAGCCTACACAGAAAGTTCCCCCTGCGGAACACCGCGGGGCCCCGGCGCGTTCCCCGGCGGCACGGGCGCCCGCGTGAGGCCCGGCGACGGGGGGCTCAGCTCGCCGGCCGGCTCGCGGGGTGTCGGTCCTCGCTCCGCTGTTCGGCGGCGCGACGTCCGAGCCCTCCCGGCGAGGGATCGGCGAAGCGCATCGCATCGGCCAGGGCCGCGTGGCCCGCGACCGTGGCGATGAGTCGGCGCATCTCCAGAGCGATCGCGCGATAACCGGGGTGGCCCTGCGCAGACGAGCGAAGCTCGATCAGGTGGAGCGCCTCACGGGCGTTCATCTGGATCGAGAAGCGGATCCGGTGCGCCATACCCAGCGCGTACGGCGCCTGGGCGGGAAACCCGGGAGCGAGCGCATCGTGCAACGCCGCCGACGCGTCGAGCGCTTCGGAGAAGAGCGCCCCCGCCCCCGCCTCGGCCACGGACTCGGGCACCTCGTAGCCGAGATCCGGAGCGAGGGGCTGCCACTCCACCGTGCACATACGGTGCCGCTGGAGGTCGCGGAAGCCCCCGTAGTCGGCCACGATGTCGAAGCGGTAGGAGGTGCGCTCGAGCGCACGGCCCGGGCGGTGCCGCCGGTTTTGCCGGTCGCCGATGTAGGCGGCGAGGAGGGACCTTCGGGTCTCGGCGTCCATGCGGGCAACGGTCGCCACCGCCTCTGCGTCCGAGCACCGCCCGTAGGCGTAGACGATCCCGGCGAGCACGTCGTCCTCCCCCGCCGGATCGAAGGCCGAGAGGGTGACGCTCGTCGCCGGGGTCACGGTCTCCTCGGCGAGGCGCTCCACCAGCACACTCGTGGCGTCGCGCGTCTCCTCGAGGTAGGCCGACCACTCGCCCCCCCGGTCCGGCCGGTCGAGGCGCGTGAGGAAGGCGGGGATCACCTTGCGGAGCTCGTCGAGCATGAGCCCGGCGTAGCGGCGTGCCTCTGGGAGCGGGTTCACCCGCATACGGAGCAGGAGCTGCTCGTAGGTCTGGCCCGAGGCGTAGATCCCCACGTTCGAGAGGGTCCCGGCCGGCAGGACGCCTCGGGCCGCGTCGAGCGCGGCGGCGCGAACCGAGCGGCGCCAGGCGAGCTCACTCCCCTCACCGTCGAAGGGGTGGCGGGCGAGCAGGTCCGACTGGAGCCGGCCGAAGAGCTCGCCGTAGCGGTCGAAGAGCCGGTCCATCTCGGCCACGTAGCGGGCACCGAGGGGCGAGGCGAGCACCTCGGGATCGCGGTAGTAGCGGTACCACCCGGTCGAGAGGCGGGTGTCGTAGGGGATGTAGCGGGTCGACTGTTCCAGGTACGCACCGAGGCGGGGCCGCTCGAGGATCTTCGTGAGCAGGTTCGACGCCTGTTCGCACGCGAGGTGCACGCCCCCCAGCTGTGCGACGGAGTCGTCGCCGTAGTCCGCCAGGACTCGCTCGTAGAGCCCCGCGGCGTGCGTGGCGGGCCGTTCGGGGTCGACGACGACGGGGGCGTCGACGGGCAGGTCGTCGGCGAACTCGTCGAGCAGGAGACGGCGGAGGCTCTTCGACGAGCGGGAGTAGCGCGCGAACAGCGCCCCCTTGACCACCTCGGGCAGGTTGACGAGGGCGAAGACCGGACCCTCGAGGTTGGTCACGTAGCGGGCGAGCACCCGCGCCTCGTCGTCGCTGAAGCTCTCGGTGACGTACGGGAACATGCCCGACGGACACTAGCCCCGCTCTCACCCTCCCCCGGGGATCCCCTCCGAGCTGGGCTCGCGACCTGCCTCCGGCCCGACCGAGGCGAGGAGCGCGCCGGCCGGCTCGACGCCGAGGGAAGAGGCGGCCACGACGCCCCGGAACACCCCGCGGACGCCAGCCGCGGCAGCCCGTCTCGTCGCCGGCTCGGGCGCGACCTCTGCCAGCTGGCCGAGCAGGTCCGCGAGCTGGCGCGCGGTGCGGACGAAGTCCCCGCCGCTCTGACCCCCCTCGCCGAGCACCGCTGCGAGCCCTCGACCCGAGCACCACGCTTTGGCCGCCCCCGAGAGACCCCCGTCGACCGGGCGGGTCTGGGGGAGGCGGAGCTCGGCTTCCTCCTCGCGCAGGCCTCGCCAGAGCTCCTCCACGGCGGACAGGCGCTGGTCGACCTCGCGGCCGGCCGCCAGGCGTGAGGGCGGCTGGGTCCGCCCCCTCGGCTCGTAGACGAAGCCGGAGACGACCGCCGAGAGCGCGGGGGGGCCGAGCCCGTCGAGAAGGCCGGCCTCCAAGGACTCGGCCACGAGCAGGTCCTGTTCGTGGTAGAGGCGGGCGAGCCGCTCGCCCTTCGACGTGAGCCGCCAGGACTCGGCATAGCCACGCCGCTCGAGCAGGGCCACGACCTGGTCGAGCTGGACCGACAGGGACTCGCTCCGCTCGGCCACCCGTCGCCCGAGCCGAGCCAGCTCGCCCTCGATCCGGCCGGCCCGGGCGAGCGCCCGGAGGTGGCGCTCGAGATCCGGGCAGGCCGAAGCGTTGCTGGCCTGCGATGGTCGCCGCCGGCGGGTCGGAGCCGGCGATGGGGTCGGGGGCGACGATGGGGTCGGGGCGTATCGGGGCGTGGCGCGCGCGAGGCGTGCTGCGACCTCGGCGAGGAAGCTGCGCTCGTTGGGCGCGAAGGGGACGGGGAGCTCGATCCGACCCCCCCGCTCGGGCACGGCTGCGAAGTCGCTCGCCCGGAGCACCGCTCGCGTCCCCGCCCGGTCGACGACCGCGAGTCTCGTCCCGCTCCCCCGGCGCGCCACCGAGACCACGACGAGCGGCCCCGCGGGCCCGACGAGCCCCGGCCGGTCCGAGCCCGCACGCCGAAGACCGGTGAGCAGGTCGCCAGGGCGTAGCGTCGCGAGCGCCGCCTCGAGGACACTGCGGGGCGGTCGGCTGCCCGGGCGCTCTTCCGGCCGTCGCAGCCGATCCCGGCCACCGGCGCGCCGGAGCGCCTCCAGCTCGTCCCGGGTCGCGAGCTCGCAGGTCGCAACCCGCTCGAGCCGAGCCAGCTCGGCGCGGAGCTGTTCCTGTCTGGCTTCCAGCGCGACAACCTCGGCGTCGGTCCGGTACTGCGCGAACGAGAGGTTCAGGAGGTGGCGAGCCCGCTCCCGGGAGTAGCGCTGGATCAGGTTCGCCGCCATGTTGTAGGTGGGTCGGAACGACGACGTGAGCTCGTAGGTCCTCGTCGAGGCGAGCGCTGCCACCGTCGCCACCGAGAGCTGGGGCGCGTGGGGGACGACCGCGAAGCCCCGATCGTCGATCCCCCGGCGCCCGGCGCGCCCGGTGAGCTGGGTGTACTCGCCCGGCGTGAGGACCTCGTGGCGCTCGCCGGAGAACTTCGTGAGCGAGTCGACGACCACGCTGCGAGCGGGCATGTTGATGCCGAGGGAGAGGGTCTCGGTCGCGAACACCACCTTCACCAGCGACGAGGCAAAACAGGCCTCGACGGCCTCACGGAACGGCGGGACCAGGCCGGCGTGGTGCGGCGCCAGCCCCACCCCGAGGCAGGCGAGGA
>JAJYGM010000015.1 GCA_021785095.1 Actinomycetes bacterium | reverse complement strand
GATCGCCGGCGTGATCTGGGGCATCGTGAAGGTGCTCGTCATCGTCGCGGTGCTCGGCGGCCTGGTCTGGCTGCTCGCCGGGAGACGGCGGAGGTAGCGCAGGGCGCCGGCGGGGAGCCGTCGCAGTCGTGGCGCCGACTTGAGAGGCTTCGGCGGGTGAGGCGGGTCGGGCTGGTCGGCTACGGGCTCGCCGGGCGCGTCTTCCATGCTCCCCTCATCCGGCGGACCGAGGGGCTCCAGGTGACGTCGGTGGTGACGTCGGACGGGGCGCGGGCGGCACAGGCTGCCATGGATAACCCCGGGGTCCGCGTGATCGACGACGCAGACGCGTTGTTCGCAGGCGATGCCCAGATCGACGTGGTCGTCGTCGCGTCCGCCAACGCCACGCACGTTCCCCTCGCACGCCGTGCCGTCTCGGCGGGCATCCCGGTCGTGGTCGACAAGCCCCTTGCTCCCGATGCGGGCAGCGCCCGAGCCCTCGTGCGCGAAGCCGAGGACGCCGGCGTTCTCCTCACCGTCTTCCAGAACCGCCGCTGGGACAACGACTTCCTGACCGTGCAGGCGCTCGTCGCTTCCGGCCGTCTCGGCGAGGTCCACCGCTTCGAGTCGCGCTTCGAGCGCTGGATGCCTGCGCTCCGCGAGCACAGCTGGCGCGAAGATCCGCGGCCGGGAGCAGGAGGCGGCCTCCTCTTGGACCTGGGCTCGCACATCGTGGACCAGGCGGTCGTGCTCTTCGGGCCGGCGACCGTGACCTCCGCTGAGCTCGACCGGCGCCGGCCGGGGAGCAAGGTCGACGACGACGTCTTCATCGCGCTCACCCACACGAGCGGGGTGCGCAGCCATCTCTGGGCGAGCGCGGTCGCCACCCGTCCCGGCCCGCGCTTTCGCGTGCTCGGGTCCGAGGCGGGCTACGTGCGTCACGGCCTCGACCCCCAGGAGCAGCAGCTGAAGGAAGGGATCGGGCCGGGCGACCCGGGGTGGGGAGCGCAACCGGCGAGCCAGGACGGCACGCTCGGCGTGGGTGACCGCCTCGATCCGGTCCCTACCCTCCCCGGCGCGTACGAGACCTTCTACACGAGGCTCGTTGCGGCGCTGGACGGGCGCGGACCCGCCCCCGTGGACCCGTGGGACGCGGTGCGGGTCCTCGAGATCCTCGAGGCGGCGCGGCTGGCAGCCGGCGCCCCGCCTGGCCTCGCTGGAACCTGAAGCCTGCAGTGTGCTAGAGCAGCCTTTCGAGCAGCTTTTCGAATCGAGACGGACGCTGTGATCTGCGACTCAGCCGGCCTGGGAGGAATGCAATGTCGGATGTCCTGGTGCTCCATCGCCGCAAGCCCCTCGTGCTCGCGGACCTCATCCCCGGCGCGCTCGTCCGCGACGTGCTCCTCGTCGTCGGCGCGGCGTGCCTCGTCGGGCTGGCTGCCCAGCTCTCGGTCCACCTTTCCTTCACGCCGGTCCCGATCACGGGTCAGACCTTCGGCGTCCTCCTGTGCGGAACGGCGCTCGGGTTCCGCCGCGGCGTGGCCGCCATGGCGCTGTACGCCGTCGCGGGGGTTGCCGGGGTTCCGTGGTTCGCGGACCACGCGCACGGGTACGTCGGTGCCTCGTTCGGCTACATCGTCGGCTTCGTGCTCTGCGCGGGACTCTGCGGGCACCTGGCGGAGCGCGGCGCGGATCGCTCGATCCTGAAGAGCGTCCCCGCAATGGTCGCCGGCGAGATCGTGATCTACCTGATCGGCGTCACCTGGCTCGCGCTGAGCCTGCACGTGGGTGCATCCGAGGCGATCTCGCTCGGCTTCGTCCCGTTCGTGGCCGGGGACGCGATCAAGGCGGCACTGGCAGCGCTCTTGCTCCCAGGGGCGTGGAAGGTGACCGGGGCCGGGCGCGGCCTGCGGCGGCGTTGATCGACGAAAGCTGACAGGTGCCAGCTGCCGAGGTCGGCCCGATCGTCGACACCTATCGGTTCCTGCTCGGAGAGTGGAGGATCGGAAGGACGCTGACCGATCACCGGCTGCACGGGTCGGGACAGTTCAGCGGCACGGCAACCGTCACGCCGTGCGGGCTCGGACCCCAGGAGGCGGCGGAGTACCGCGAGGTGGGCGAGTTGCGCTTCGGAGCCCATCGAGGCGCCGCGTTCCGGAGCCTCAGGTACCTCCGGGAGCAGGACGGCGCCGTCACGGTGACGTTCGAGGACGGCCGTCGGTTCGTCGCGTGCGACCTGCGCTCCGGGAGTTGTGACGCCACCCATCTCTGCGGTGACGATCGGTACGACGTGTGCTGGCGCGTCGTCACGCACGACGTGCTCGTCGAACGGTGGCGAGCACGTGGCCCGTGCAAGGATTACGAGGCGCGCTGCGTGCTCAGCAGGGCGCGCGGGTCCGGCTACGAGCGGTGAGGTGCCGAGAGCATGACGGGTTCTTCGGACGGCGTCGTCGCGGCGCTGGAGGCGGGACTGCCGCCCGGCGCGGTCGTGACCGACCCGGACGTCGTCGAGCGCTACCGCCACGACCGCGCCCTGACCATCCGGCCCGGGCGCCCGCTGGCGGTCGTGCGGGCGACGTGCACCGCGGACGTCCAGGTCACCCTCGGGGCCGCCTCACGCTTCGGCGTCCCGGTGGTGACCCGGGGCGCGGGGACGGGTCTGTCGGGCGGTTCGGCGGCGATCGACGGGTGCATCACGCTGTCGACCGAGCGGATGAGGTCGATCACGGTGGACGCCGCCGCGATGGTCGCGACGGTCCAGCCCGGGTTGCTGAACGCCGAAGTCAAGGCCGAGGTGGCGCGCCACGGCCTGTGGTACCCGCCGGACCCGTCCTCGTTCGAGATCTGCTCGATCGGAGGCAACCTGGCGACCAACGCAGGCGGGCTCTGCTGCGTCAAGTACGGCGTGACGACGGACTACGTGCTCGGCATCGAGGTCGTCCTGGCCGACGGGCGGGTCGTCCGGCTCGGCGGCCGCACGGTGAAGGACGTGGC
This sequence comes from Actinomycetes bacterium, assembly GCA_021785095.1. Next base: position 1,363 of record JAJYGM010000015.1, on the reverse strand, counting down.
GGGGTACGACCTGAAGCGGCTGTTCGTCGGGTCGGAGGGGACCCTCGGGGTGATCACGGAGGCGACGCTGCGCCTGCGTCCCCGGCCGCCGGCGCTCTGCACGGTGGCGGCGACGTTCTCCGACGTGGTCGACAGCGGCCGGGCGGTGACGCGGATCGCCTCTGCGATGCGACCGGCAGGGCTCGAGCTGATGGACGGCGCGGCGATCGCCGCTGTCGAGCGGGTGAAGCCGATCGACATCGGGCCGGATGTCGGGGCACTGCTGATCGGCCAGAGCGACGCCGGCGCCGACGAAGCGGGATTGATGGCCGAGGCATGCGAAGAGGCGGGTGCCATCTACGTCGCGGTCACCGACGACCCCGACGAGGGGGAACAGCTGATGGCCGCGCGGCGGATGGCGATCCCGTGCGTCGAGCGCCTCGGCTCGGTGCTCATCGAGGACGTCGGCGTGCCGATCCCGGAGATCCCGGCGCTCATCTCCGAGGTCGGCCGCGTCGCGGAACGCCGATCGACGCTGATCCCGATCATCGGCCACGCGGGCGACGGCAACTTCCACCCCCTCGTCACCTTCGATCCGAGCGATCCCGCAGCGACGGAGCGGGCCGGGCTCGCCTTCGACGACGTGATGAACGTGGCGTTGGGGCTGGGCGGGACGATCACCGGCGAGCACGGCGTCGGAGTGCTGAAGGCGAGCCACCTCGCGACCCAGCTGGGTGAGGTCGCGTCGGAGCTCACGAGGACGATCAAGCACGCGCTGGACCCGCAGCACATCTTGAACCCCGGGAAGTGGGTGTGACCCGTGGCGTCGACGCCCGGGGTGGCGCTTCATCTTCGCGTCGAGACCGCCGTCGTTAGAATTGGGACCGGGGGTGATCTCGAACAACTGGGGGCGAGATGATCGCTGCGAGCAGCAGTGCCTACGGGGGCCTCGGGCTCGTCTTCATCCTCGTGATCATCGGTCTCTACATGCTCCCGACCATCGTCGGGGCGGTGCGCAAGGTCGTGAACATCGGCAGCGTGTTCGCCGTCAACCTCCTCCTCGGCTGGACCCTGATCGGGTGGGCGGTCGCCCTGGCCATGGCGCTTCGCACCAACCCGCCGTACGCGTACCCGCCCTCAGGCTGGCAGCAGGGACCCAGCCCTCCGCAGGGTCCGATGGCTGTCCCCCCGGGGTGGTATCCGACACCCTACGGGTCGGGACATCTGCGCTGGTGGGACGGCTACGCCTGGACGGCCGCCTACCGCCCTACCGAAGGGAGCGTCCCAGACCCTCGCGAGCACCCCGACCAGCCTCCTGACCGATCGGCACCGCCGCCTTCGTGAGACGATGCTCGTCGCGATCAGCTGGCATGTTGACGGTCGT
>JAJYGM010000722.1 GCA_021785095.1 Actinomycetes bacterium | reverse complement strand
TTGAGGTCCGGCGGTTGAGGTCCGGCCTTTGAGGTCCGGCCTTTGAGGTCCGGCGGTTGAGGTCCGGCGGTTGAGGTCCGGCGGTTGAGGTCCGGCGGTTGAGGTCCGGCGGTTGAGGTCCGGCGGTTGAGGTCCGGCGGGCGACCGCATCTGCACCAGGGCGCGAGCGCCAGCTCGGCCCGAGAGAGCACGATTTGCAGCGCTGCAGCGCTCGAGCGCTTCGGCGTGGGAGCCGGAGGAACGCCGCAGCTCCCTTGTGCTTCGCGGTGCCCAGCCCCGGCCTTCACCTTCACCTTCACCACACCTCGGTGCTCGTCACCTTCCAAGGCTTCGAGGCGCACGAAGGGCATCGCCGTCTTGATCCGCCCACGTCGGGGAGCCCGTTCCACGCCCTTTCGATCGAGAGCTTCGCCGTGCGCTCGTTGGTCAGCTCCGCTGCTCCCCCGCTGCACCGGTTGACGACCTGCCGGGCACCTCACGCCGCTCGTGCGCCAGCAGGTCCGCGACGGTGTCGACGTCGAACGGATCGCCTTCGCAGGCCACCTCTGCGACGAGATCCGGCCTTCGGAGCATGAGCGCGCGGGCTCCTTCGTCGCCAGCGTCAGGAAGCAGCGGCCAGATCTCCCGGTCGAGACGCACAGGGGGGCGCCGGCGGCCCCCGAAGCTCGCCGACACGATCGGCGCGATGGCGGACGCTGCCACCGCGCGCCACGCCGACGCGGGGATGAGGGGCTGGTCGCCCAGGCCCACGACCGCGGCGTCGAAGCCGGCTGCCTCGCACCACGCGATCCCCGCGCGAAGCGAGGTCGCCTGACCCTCGTGGGCGCGCGGGTTCTCGAGGACGGTGACCTCGCGGCCGAGCTCGGTGACACCGGGGCCGAGCTCGGTGACCCGGGGGCCGAGCTCCAGCAGCGCTCCCGAGAGGTCCACCTCGCCGCGCACGACCACCAAAGTGAGCCCAGCCTCGAGCACAGGGTCGACCGCCCAGGCGAGGAGCGGCCGCCCGCGCAGCTCGGCCAGGAGCTTCGGACCGCCTCTGAACCTGGTTCCCTCGCCTGCGGCCAGGAGCACCGCAGCCACCCGCGCCTCGAGTGCCGTCCCGTCCACTGCCTTGCTCACGCCCCAGGCGTCTCGATCCCAGGCGTCTCGATCCCAGGCGCCCCGAGCGCAGGTTCCCAGAGCCGACGTGCCTCAGGCACCTGAACGCGAGCCAGCCGCAAGAGCCGCCTGCGCCGCGACGTCGTGGATCGGACCCGAACGGTCGCGCAACGACGGAGCGGCCTTCCCGGTCCGCCGGGCGATGATCTCCGCACAGATCGCCACCGCCGTCTCCTCCGGGGTCCTCGCGCCGATGTCGAGCCCGATCGGCGACATGACCCTGGCGAGGGCTTCGTCCGAGACCCCCGCCTCCCGCAAACGGCCGACACGGTCTTCGTGCGTGCGGCGTGCGCCCATGGCACCGAGGTACCCCGCTGCGGTCTGGAGCGCAGCGATAATCGCCGGAACGTCGAACTTGGGGTCGTGCGTGAGCACGCAGATGGCGTCGCGCGGACCGAGCGTGGCGCCGATGGCCCCGAGGTAGCGCTCCGGACGCTCGGCGACGACCTCGTCGGCCACCGGGAAGCGCGCCTTGGTCGCGAACACCGGACGCGCGTCGCACACGACGACGCGGTACCCGAGGATCTTGGCCACCTTGGCGAGCGCAGCGGTGAAGTCGACGGCGCCGAAGATGACCATGCGGGGGGGCGGCGCGAACACCTCGAAGAACACCGACACCTCGCGCTGGCGCGCCTCTCCTCGCGGCCCGTAATGGCGGGTGCTCGAAAGGCCGCTGGCGAGCGCCCCCGTGCCGTCGCGCCGGACGACTGCGTCCAGCTCCTCCACCCCGAGCGTGCCCGAAGAGGTGCCGTCGTCGCGCACGAGCACGCTCGCCCCGAGCCGGAGCCCCTCGATCCCGCCCTCGGTCTCCACGACCGTCGCGAGGGCGACCGGCTCCTCAGTGACGAGCGCGTCCCGCAGCTCTTCGTAGACCTCGAAGAGCGCGGGGTCGACGAGCACATGGACGGTGCCGCCACACGTAAGGCCGACGGCGAACGCCTCGTCGTCCGAGTAGCCGTAGGTGCGGCGCCGAGCGCCACCGCTCTCGAGCGCTGCGAGCGCCTCGGTGACGACGGCGCCTTCGACGCAGCCGCCCGACACCGACCCGGCCACCTCGCCCCGCTCGTTGACGGCCATGGTGGCGCCCGGATCGCGCGGCCCCGAGCCTTCGACGCCGACGACCCGCGCGGTCGCGACACGCAGCCCCTCGCGCCGCCAACGCTCGATGTCCGAGAGAACCTCTTTCACGCCACCCTCACGTTCCGATGCTTTGGTCTCACTGGGTCGTCGACGAGCAGCCGGGCCAGCGCCTCGAGCGAATCGACCGAGTGCCCCTCGACGAAGTCGTCAACGTAGGGAAGGGCCGCGGCCATTCCCCGCACCAGCGGAGCGTAGCCGGGGGTCGCCTTGAGCGGGTTCACCCAGATCACGCGGTGCGCCACCCTGGCCAGGCGAGCCATCTCCTGTCCGAGCACCGCCGGGTCGCCGCGGTCCCAGCCATCGGAGAGCACCACGACGAACGCCCCGCGCGCGAGGCCGCGCACACCCCAACGGGCGTTGAACTCAGCGAGCGCGTCACCCAGGCGGGTCCCGCCCGACCAGTCGGGCACCGACCGGCTTGCCGCGGCGAGCGCGGCGTCGGGGTCGTGCGCCGAGAGCACGCGGGTGACCCGCGTGAGCCGGGTGCCGATCGTGAACGCCTCCACGCGAGGACCCCCGGCGACCGCGACCTGCAAGAAGCGCAGCAGCACCCGGGCATACGGCGCCATCGAGCCGCTCACGTCGCACAGCAAGACGGCACGTCGAGGACGCTCGCCCGTCTCCAGCCATCGACGCTGCAACGGCTCCCCGTCGGTGCGCAGGGACGCCCGGACCGTCCCTCGCAGGTCGGGCCAGCTCCCCCGCCGCCGCGCGGGGTGCCGACGCCGGGAGGGCCGTCGTGGGCTGGCGACGCGGATCCGAGCCATAAGCCGCTGGGCCTCCGCGAGCTCGTCGGGGGTGCAGCGCGCGAAGTCCTTGTGCCGCAGGACCTCGGTGGCGCTGTAGCGAAGCTCGCGGACGGGTCCGAGGTCCTCCTCCCCGGGCTCGGGCGCCGGCGGCGCGGCCTCGGGATCGTCGAGCGCCAAAGACACCGTCTCGACGGCCTCTTCGGCCTGCTCCGGCCACCCCTCGCGGCGGAAGAAGGCGCGAAAGGCCGTGTCGTAGACGTCGACGTCCTCTGGGCGGCGTACGAGCGTCGCCCGACCCGCCCAGTACACCTCTGGCTCCGAGCCGAGTCCCACTGCCGCCAGCGCCTCCGCAAAGCGGATGGGCGCGCCGCCGGGGACGTCGAGCCCCGCCGACCGCAGCACGCGGGCGAAGGCGACCGGCAAGCGGGCTGGGTCCCCCCGCGCGGTGCGCTCCGGCGATCCGGGTCGGCATCCGCTCCAGGGGCCGTCCACGCTCATCCGGCCCGTGCGACGCCGGCGCGCTCGACCGCCGCGCGGGCGAGGGCGGCGACGCCGGCGTCTCGGACACGCTCGGCGTCCTCCCTGTACTTCACCGCTGCGCCGAGGGTCGCCGCAACGCTCGATTCGTCGAGCACGCGGACCCCGAGCGCGGCGAGCGCCTGCGCCCAGTCGATGGTCTCGGCAACGCCCGGCGGCTTGTAGAGGCCAAGCGCGCGAATCCGCTCCACCGCGGCGGCGACCTGGCGCGCGAGCACAGGGAGCACCTCGGGCGCCTGCACGGTCACGATCTCGACCTCGCGCTCGAAATCGGGGTGCTCCACCCAGTGGTACAGGCAGCGACGCTTGAGCGCGTCGGCGACGTCGCGCGTCCGGTTCGAGGTGATGATCACGACAGGCGGAGCCACGGCGTGGAAGGTGCCGAGCTCGGGCACCGTGACCGAGTAGTCCGAGAGCACCTCCAAGAGGAACGCCTCGAACTCGTCGTCGGCTCGGTCGACCTCGTCGACGAGGAGCACCGGAGAAGGCCGGTCCCCAGGCGCGGCGATCGCCGCGAGCAGCGGGCGGCGCACCAGGAACCGCTCGGAGTACAGCTCGTCTTCCACCGTCTCGGGAACTGGGCGCCCGGACCCTTCGGCACGCGCCTCCGCCGCACGCAGGTGCAGGAGCTGGCGCGCATAGTCCCACTCGTAGACGGCCTGGCTGACGTCGATCCCTTCGTAGCACTGGATCCGGAGAAGATCGCTGCCGCGCCAGCGGGCGAGCACCTTGGCGACCTCCGTCTTGCCGACGCCC
>JAJYGM010000591.1:14470-20011 GCA_021785095.1 Actinomycetes bacterium | reverse complement strand
GCCGCCACCACCGCCTGGCCGGTCGAGTTCGACACGTCTCCGGTCGTGATCGTGTCATCTCCCGGTCCGCCGTCGACGTAGGACGGCCCTTGGCCGGTCGTGATGTTGTCGTTGCCGTTCCCGCCGTAGACGATCGCCGTGGCCGTGAAGGGATAGGTCTGTGCCGGCTGCGTCTTACCGATCTCTCCGGAGACGTCTGTCGGAACCTGGTTGGGGTCGAGGGCGCCCTGGAGGAGGAGTGTCTCGTTGCCGTTGTAACCCTGGGCGTCCATGTACACCGTGTCGATCGGCTGGGTCGTGTACGGGAAGAAGTCGTGCACGCCCATGGCGTCGACGGCGTATCCGGACGGTTTGAAGCCGCCGGCGCCGTCCGGCACGTCGTACTGGGTCACCTTGAACGACTCGTCCTGCTTGCCGCCGTTGTCCCAGGCGGAATCGCCTCGGAGGCCGCCCGTGCCGAGCGCGCCCATGTACAGGATGAGCGTCTTCGTGGTCGGGTCGTAACCCGCCAGCTGGGGTGGGGGCGGTTTGCAGTCCGGTTGTATCGAGAAGTCGAGCAGCTTGATGTTCACGAGCGTGATCGAGAACGAGACGCTGAACGGGCTGATCCCGAGGGTGATGTTGAGCTGCAGGAAGACGCTGAGCGAGCCGCTCACGTCGAACAGGCAGAGCGGGTTGTTGAGCGCCGTCGTGAGGAACTCGTCGAAGCGGAACTTGCCGTCGTTGTCAGGGTCGTTCCACGTGAAGTTCACCGTGAGCGTGATGCCGCCCTCCACCCCGACGCTTGCGACGACGACGCTCACCTGCGCCCCGGCGGCGAGCGTGCCGGTGAGGGTGACGACCGGCAACGGGTTGCCCTGGGCGTCGGTCGTCGTGAAGTAGAGGCTGTCGAGGATCGTGAGCGCCGTCCCGGGAGTGGCAGTCCCGTTGGCGATGTCCTCGGCGGCGGTGCGGATCCCGTAGGTGTCGAAACCCCCGACGATGTGCAGCGACGCCGATGCGCTCCCCGAGATCGTGATGAGCACGGGCGGCGGGGCGTAGACGGGGCCGAAGGACTGGCTGTAGCTGAAGCCGATCGACAGCACGCCCGAGTCGAAGCAGGCGAGCGAGATGTCCTGGCCCATGAGGAGCCGGAAGATGTTGAGCGGGTGCTCGACGACGGGGAAGGTGAGGCCGGCCGACTCGGTCTTCGAGGTCCCGGTGGTCGACGACGGTGCGCAGTTGTCGTTCAGCGTGACCTTGTTCTGCGACCCGCCGGACGAGCTCGGGAAGAGGTTGCTCCCGCTCGATCCGGCGTCGCTCGAGAGCGTGGAGCCGACGTCCGGCACGCTCGAGGGCAGCTGGCCGATCGAGCTCGGGTCCGTGCCCGCCACCGGGTTGACCGGGTTGTCGAGGAGCGACTGCGGATCACCGCCTGACCCGCCCGAGATGACGTAGTTGCCGAGCGGGATGCTGCAGCCCGAGCTGCAGTTGAGCGAGTTGAGCTTCTCGAACAGCTGCGTGAGCGCCACGATGCGGTTGATGAGCGAGAGATCCGGCCCGCCCGCGACCGTGTTGAAGGCCTCGGCGATGCTGAGCAGCGTCACGTCGCCTCCACCGACGAGATGGCTCAGCTGGCTCAGCACCGGGATGGGCGCAGTCAGCGTGTTGATGACCGGCTGGAGCGGCCCCGTCACCGACTGCACCTCCCGGACGATCGGCCCGAGGATGCCGCTCAGGAACGAGCCGGCGTCGATCTGCACGTTGTCGAACTCGACGTCGAGGTTGCCCGCCTGGAGGCCGCTGCTCGTGGACAGGCTCGGGTTCCACTTCAGCACGAAGTCGCCGCTGATCCCCGGGAGCACGGTGCTGCCGGGGACGACGTCGAAGCCCCAGTCGATGTTGACCCCGCCGGTCACCTCGGCCTTGATGTCGCTCGCGAGCGACGACGGGTTGGCGAGGTCGGACAGCGTGATCTCGCCCGAGGGGGAGCTGAGCACGATGCCGGCCGCGATGCAGACGTTCGAGCCGAGGCCGGTGTCGCTGCCACAGCTGAGGCCGCTGCTCTTGTCCTGGAAGTTGACGTCGAGGAACGCGACCTGACCCTTGAAGGAGGACGGCGAGGTGACCTCGGCGTCGACGGAGATCACCTTGGTCGTCCCGTCGGCGGCGACGAAGAAGCCCGTGTCCTTGTCGATGCCGAACGTGAAGTCGAGGTTCCAGTGGGCGCTCGCCGTCGGCTGGTTGGTGGCGTCGCTCGAGCTGAGCGACAGCCCCGGGATGCCGATGTCGAACGGGAGGGGAACGGGACCGACCGTGCCACCCGCCTTCACCGTGATCGAGACCTTCTGGATGTACTGCAGGCCGGTGGAACCTGGACAGTTGGAGTAGTGGACCGTCGGGTTCTGCGTCGGTGTCCAGAGTCAAGAATTCTGGAGACTTTCTGAGGAAATAGGTTGGATCGACTCGGTCTCCTCTCCGCCTGCCCGCTCCTTGCGCCGGGCTTCGAAGCTGAGGGTGGCCGCCTCGACAAAGGCTCGCTCCTCCCCGAAGCTGATCGGCTCGGAGAGGTAGGTGAGGATCGGCGGGTAGAGGTCGAGCGCTTCGTGGGGGCGGATGTGGTTGTAGAGCTGCCGGTACGTCTCGCACTCGTCGACGAGCTCGATCCCGTTCGCGATCTCGAGGCGGTAGAGGTGCTCGTACTTGAGCGAGCCGAAGAACCGCTCCATCACGCCGTTGGTCTGCGGCGATCGATAGCGTGTGCGGACGTGGGCCAGCCAGGAGCGGGCGAGGATGAAGCGGGCGAAACGGTCGGACTTGTAGGCAGGCCCGTTGTCCGAGACGATCACCACCGGGAAGACCTCTCCGGTCTCGGGATCGACGCAGTCCTCGGCGAGCGACCGGCCGATGAGGGCTTCGGCCTCGGCGATGGCCGCCTCGAGCGTCGCGATGGCGTCTGCGGCGGTCTCGGTGGCGTTGGCGGTGGCAGCCAGGGCCACCTTCGCCCAGTAGTCGACCATGCCGGTGAGCTCCCAGCTCCCGGCCGTTGTCGTCTCGAACTCGGAGAAGTCCGTCTGCCACACCCGGTTGCGCCGCGGGGTGGGTGCTTTGAACACCCCCTTGCGGGCTCTCGCGAGCGCTCGGCGCTCGGCCTGGTAGCGGACCGGCAGCAGCAGCCCCTTGCGGGCGAGGGCACGCTTCACCGATGACGGGGAGGTCTTCACGCCGTCGGCTCGCAGCAGCCCGTAGATCTTGCGGTGCCCCCAGGCCGAGAACCGCTCGTCGTCCTTCTTCGCCACGGCCAGGTCCTCGACTGCGTCGAGTGCCGGCGTCGGCCAGCGGCGCACCTCCCGTCCCTGCAGGTGGCCACGGCGCCAGTAGTACCAGGTCGACGGCGGGATCCCGAAGCGCCGGCAGAAGCGCACCACCGTCAGGCCGGCTTCGACACGGGTTACTTCGAGCTCTTCGAACGGGGGTAGAGAGCCCCCCCTTTACGCCACAGCCGCAGCTCGACGTACGCCTCGCCCAACGCGGTCGTCAGCTCCTCCACCTGGGCCTCCAGATCCGACTCGCGCCGCGACGTCGGCGAGCGAGCGTTGTCCCCCCGGGCGAGCGACTCCTGCGCCCCCTCGAGGAACTGCTTTTGCCACTTGGCGATCGTCGTCTGCGACATCTCCAACCGCCGAGCTGCCTCCACCTGGGTCATCTCGCCCTTGAGGACGCTCAGCACCACCCGCATCTTCTCGTCGACACTGCGGTACGGACGACGGCCCACGGCCCCTCCTTGGAAGACTCGCTCGCTAACACTTATTCGTCTCCAAGAAATCTTGACCCGCGGCAGGTGACGAAGGCCTTCAGCGCCGCGCTGGCATCCACCGCGTCGGCGGCTGTCCCCTTCATGTACGGGAGATCGAAGTTGCCCGAGGGAGACGACGAGCTGCCCCACTGCGAGCGCTGGATCGCGTCGACGGTGGTCGCCAGATGCTCGACACCGTTCGCGAGGTCCTGGGTGTCCATGTTGAGGAAGTCGTTGATCTGCGACAGGTTGCCGTCGGGATTGGTGATCGTCGGAGTGCCCCCGGAGACGTCCGGCCACGAGACTCCGAGCTGGACGGCGGGCAAAGCCGTCGACCCCGCTTGGAGCGGCTTCGGATCGACCGTGAACGTCGCCGGCGTCGAGCTCCCCTGGTCGGCCTCGGAATCGGTGACCGACCCGGCGGGACTGGCGAAGCCGACGTGCACCAACCCGGTGGCAGCGCCGGCCTGACCGAGCTCACCGGTGGACCCGTCGGCATTCGTGAAGGCGAGCTGCCCGTCCTCGTTCGGGTCGTCGAGCGAGACGGTCAGGTTCTCGTCGTCGCTGAAGGAGGCGGCCGAGAACGTCACTCCGAGGACTCCGATGCTGGCATCGACCGCACTCGGGTCCGGGATGCTCGACTTGGCGTTCACGGAGATGGACGGCAAGCCGCCGCCGTGGCCGATGTAGAAGTAGTAAGAGGAGCCGCCGCTCTCCGGCACGACGAACGCGTCGAAGTCCACCTGTGCCTGGAGCTGCACCTGGACCCCACCGGTCGAGGTGAGCGAGACGGGCTGCGCGCCGACCGATCCTTGGACGTCGAGCGGCTGGTCGTTCACGGTCCGGTTCATCGTGAGCGAGATCGCGAGCTCCTCGGTCGAGGTGGGCGTGCCCGAGCCGGTGACCGTGAGCGTGCCGGTCCGCCCGTCGCCGAGGTCGACCGGATAGGTCGTCCCGGTCGGGCTGCCCAGCTCGTTCAACGTCACCGTGCCTGATTCGGCATTGGCCACCTTTTTCAGCGTGTCGGCCACGGCGTCGCCGATGAGCCCGTCGTCGCTCGGCCCGGTCGACGCGAACGCGAGGCCTTCGGCCGATCCGGGGCTCATGTCAACGAGGGGCAACTGCTTGCCGAGGGCACCTTCGGTTCCGAAGGCCTGGGAGAAAGAACCCCATTGGGCGAGACCGTCGAGCATCGCCTGGACGTCAGCGGGGATCGTCGCTGCCGCAGCCGGCTGGGGTCCGATCACCGGCAGGCTGAGCGCCGCGAGCGCGAGGGCTGACCCCACCACCCCCCACCGCCATCCCCGCGGCGCGTGCATCGGCTCGGACCATAAGACCGAGCGCACACTTAGTCAATAGGTTGTCGATGGATTTGAGCGAAATACTACAGAATCATGACAATTGGTTGACGAATGACATGCTGAGCGGGCGTGCCGCTGCGCTCGGAGCGCTCGGTGGCGCGGCGCGCCTCCCGGCTCGGCACCACCCGCTTGCTCACCGCCTGCCTCTCGAGGATCTCATCGATCACCTGCGCCTGCCTCGCCGGCGGGAGCGGTCTGATCGGCGCAGCAGCGGGATCAGGAGGAGGATTGCCACAGCCTGAAGCGCACCGACGAAGAGCTCGATGGACGTCGTCGAGAGCGAGTAGAGGGCGCCGATGGCCGTCGAGCCCCCGAGCCAGGTGATGCCGTAGGCGGCCGTGAAGAGGCCGTGCCCGCCACGAGAAGAGGCCCGAGCAGCGCGCCCGACTGGTCCAGTGCCTCGTG
>JAJYGM010000591.1:0-14460 GCA_021785095.1 Actinomycetes bacterium | reverse complement strand
GTGCCTCGCCTCTCTCCGGGCACGAGGTCGGCCACGGCCGCGCGCATCGTCGACTCGTGGACGCCGAGGGCGGCGCCCCAGATGACGGCTCCGACCCAGACCAGCGCCGCGCTCGTGGAAAAGGAGAGGAACGGCACGGCGGCGGTGAGGAGCGGCAGGGCGAGAAGCCCTCCGAAGCCGATCCGGTCGTACACGAGGCCGGACCCGAGTGCCGCCAGCGCGTCGACACCCATCGCGACCGCGTAGACGACGGGGATGAGCGCCGGAGTGACGACATGGCGCACCTCGAGGTGGTAGGAGAGCACGCCGAACGTCGCGAAGCCCGTCACGGAGGCTGCAGTGAAGGCGGTGTACAGCCAGAAACGACGGGAGAACCCGCGGAACATCCGCAGGCGGGCACGCGGCTCCGTTGCCATGGTGGCACCCGGGACCGCGGGCTCCGGTTCCTCCGCCGGCTCCTTGGCCGCCTCGTACGCCGCCGGGTTCGGAACCGCCCGGCGCACGACGCCGAGCGCCACGAGAGCCAGCGCTGCGGGAACGGCGAGCACCACGAAACCAAGCCGGTATCCGGAGATCGCCACCATGCCCGCCACGAGAAGAGGCCCGAGCAGCGCGCCCGACTGGTCCAGTGCCTCGTGATAGGCGAAGGCACGTCCCCGGCCGAGCTCCGCGCTCGCGTGCGAGAGCATCGTGTCTCTCGCGGGCGTGCGGACTGCCTTCCCGAAGCGCTCGCCAACGACCGCCAAGGACGCCTGCCAGAGTGACCCTGCGGCAGCGAGCACCGGCACCGAGACGGCCGTGATCGCGTACCCGGCGATCGAGATGGGCCAGTAGCGGCGCGTGCGGTCCGCGACCGGCCCGCTCGCGAGTCGCAGCACTGAGGCCACCGCCTCGCCGAGGCCGGTCACCGCGCCGACGACGGTGGCCGAGGCACCGAGCGTGGCGAGGTACGGACCGACGATCGACCGGCCTCCCTCGTAGACGAAGTCCGCCAACATGCTCACCACGCCGAAGGCGAGGACGAAGCGCAGCGGCGTGTAGCGGTTCTCCTGCGGTGCCGGCGCCGATGGCACGAGCGTCCGGCGTGCTCGCGGCGCCTAGCGACCGGAGACGAGGTGCGCCACGCGTCCGACGACGGAGGTCCGGTCCGTTCGCCACTCCTGTCGATCCGCCAGCTTCATCATCGCGTTCACACCTCGCACGCCCACGAAGCGCAACGGTTCCGGTGGCCAGGGACGCCCGAGCCCGCCGACCCACGGGAGCCTCGTGAGCTCGGAGTCCCGGCCGAGGATCAGATCGGCAAGAGTCCTCCCAGCCAGGTTGGCGGCCGCCACACCCTCACCGACGTAACCACCCGCAAAGGCGAGCCCGGTGGTCCTGTCCAGCCCGACGGCGGGCGCCCACTGGCGAGGCGCCCCCATCACTCCCTGCCACGAGCCCGCCACGGCTACGTCTCCCAGCACAGGGAACAGATCGGCCAGCCGCTCGCGCAGGCCCTCGATCGCTTGGCGCGGTGGTAGCGCTTCGGCCGCCGTCTGCGACGCGTAGCGATACGGCACCCCGCGGCCTCCGATGGCGATCCGCCCGTCGCCCGTCCTCTGGATGTAGACGAAACGGCGCTCCCCGCTCAACATCGTCTCGGCGTTCTCCCACCCGAGCTCGGCCCAGACCTCTGCTGGAAGGACCTCTGTCGCGAGCATGGTGCTCGAGACGGGAAGCATCGTGCGACGCTCTCCCGACAAGCTGACCGTGTAGGCCTCGGTCGCACGCACGACGTAGCGAGACCTCACGTCCCCCGCTCTCGTACGGGCGACGCCGGGTTCGATCGAGGTGGCCGGGGTGTGCTCGTAGATCGTGCCGCCGAGCCGTTCGACCACCTCGCCGAGCCCGACGGCCAGCCTCGCTGGTTGGAGTCGGGCGCAGTGAGGGCTGTAGCGAGCACCCATCACACGGTCGACCGCCACGCGCTCGGCCGTCGCCTTCGCGTCGAGGAGCTCGCTGTCCTCTTCACCGAGTCCCCGAGCCCGGTCGTCCTCGACGTGAGCGCGGACCTTCTCCAGCTGGAGGGGTGTCTGAGCGACCGTGAGAGTGCCACCTTTGTGGAAGGAGCAGTCGATGGCTTCGGCATCGATCACACGACCGATCTCGTCCACGGTCTCCTGGATCGCCCGGGACATGGCGAGAAGTCCTTCACGTCCGCCGCGGGCGGCCCAGTGCGCCGGGTCCCCGGCGACGGCGCCCTCGGCCCACCCACCGTTGCGACCCGAAGCCCCGAAGCCGACGCTCTCCGCCTCGAGGATCACGACCTCGAGAGACGGATCGGCCCTGAGAAGCGAGTGAGCCGTCCAGAGCCCGGTGAAGCCGCCGCCGACGACGCACACGTCCGCCTCGCGCGGTCCGGGAAGAGGATCGCGGTGAGGTGGCTGCACCTGCTCGTGCCAGAAGGAGATGGGGTGGTGAGGCGTGAGGCGGTCGGCGACTGTCACCCTGCTCCGAGTCTGCGGCACGGTGCAGCAGCGTAGGGCCTCGAGAGCCGGCTGGCGGCGGCGTTCAGGTCCAGACGAGCTGGACCCTCCCCTCGCTGACGACCACCTCGAAACGTTGCAGCTCGCAGTCGGCAGGGCCGCGAACCCGCTCGCCCGTCGACACGTCGAAACGGCTGCCGTGCCCGGGACACGTCACCACAGCCCCGTCGAGCTCTCCCTCCGACACCGTGGCTCCCGCATGCGGGCAGATGTCGCCGACGCAGCTGAGCCTCCCGTCCACCTGGTACAGCGCGACAGGTCCGACCGGTGTCTCCTGCACCCTGCGCACGAGACCGAGCCGGCCGGCCACGTCGGCGACGTCCATCAGGGGGAAGAGGCGGCGGCCACCGGTAGGCCCCGCCGACAGCAGCCCGCGCAACCGGGCGACGAGCGCTCCCCGGTTCGTGACGAGGTCACAACCGGCGCGCTCGGCCGCCTCCCACAGCTCTCGCCTCGGAGTGGCGAGGTGGGCGACCAGCAGCGCCTCGGGCGCCCGTTGCCGCCACGACCCGAGCTCGTCGAGGGCGGAGGGCCGCGCGAGGTCGACGACCACCGCCGCCAGGTCGGACGGTGACAGTTGACCGTCCTCCTCGGTCCTGACGGTGAGCCCCATCTCGCGCGCGAGCACCGACAGCTTCCCGGCGACGGGACCGTCGCCGAGCACGAGGATCAGACGTCCGCTCTGCACAACATGGTTCGTCAAGAGCGCGCTCGGCGCCGCTCAGGCGTCAGATGAACAGCGAGATGTCGGCGTCGGCCGCCATGTCGATGAAGCTCGCCGCACCGATCGGAGGCTGGAGCCCCTCGACGAAATCCTCCTTCGTGAGCCCGTACAGCTCCATCGACATCTGGCACGGGTGAAGCCGCACTCCGAGGTCGACGGCCATGCCGAAGAGGTCGGTCGGCATCGCGACCTTGTACTCCTTTGCCAGCTGCTTGATCATCATCGTCCCCATCCCGCCCATGTGCAGCTTGCCGAGGTGGAGGTGGTCGGTCCCGCCGTGGTCGAAGACCGACTCCATCTTCTGCTTCATGTTCACGCCCGTGATGCGCTTGTCATTGCGCTGCAGCACCCGGAGACCCCAGAAGGTGAAGAAGATGTCCACCTCGAGTCCCGACGCGGCCGCGGTCGTCGAGAGGATCAGCGTCGGCCACACCCGGTCGAGGTCACCGCTCCAGCAGATGACGGCCATCCTCTTCTGGCGACGTTCGGTCTTGTCTTCGTCCATTGCCCTTCCTCCCCTTCTCTTGTGGTAGCCGGTTGCTTCAGTCAGCGCAGCGGAAGCACCTCACGTCGTTCTCGTCGATGAGCTGCCGGTAGTGCTCGAAGGCCGCCGAGCCGTCGACGAGGTGGCCCCGCTCGCCGTCGAGGTCGCTCGGCCTCAGCCGCACGAGCCAGCCCTCCCCGTAGGGATCGCGGTTCGCGATCGCGACGTCCTCGCTGAAGCGCTGCTCGTTGATCTCCGTCACCTCGCCGCTGAGAGGAGCGACAAAGGGTCCGACCCACTTCGCGCTCTCGATCACGCAGGCGGGCCTGCCCCTGCGAAGGCGCGCTCCCGGCTGCTTCCAGCTGACCTGGACGAGGCGGCCGCAGCGCGTCTGTGCGACGTCGGTCATGCCGAGCACAGCCTCGTCTCCTTCGAGACGGATCCACACGTCGTGCTCGAGATCGTAGAGCAGCTCCTCGGGAACGGCGCAGCCCTGCCAGGTCGCCACGGGATGCTTCTAATCCCCGCAGTGGATGCCCTCGGCGTCGAGGAAGGCGCGATATGCCTCGACCGCCTCGGGACCCGTGAGAAGGTCTGCCGAATCCGTGGCCCAGTCGTCACAGCGGATGCGGGCGACCCATCCCGTCCCGTACGGGTCGGCGTTGAGGGTCGCCGGAGCCGAGCGCAGGAGCTCGTTCACCTCGACGATCTCGCCGGTCACGGGCGAGGGGACAGGCCCGACCCACTTGCCGCTCTCGACCGTCGCGATGCTCTTCCCCTTCTTCACGGCGCGCCCGGGATCCTTCACCGACACCGAGATGATCGTCTTGGCGAGGCTCTGGGCGACGTCGGAGAGCCCGACGACGACGGTGTCGCCCTCGAGCCGCGCCCAGACGTGCTTGTCCACGAGGTAGTAGAGGTCTTCGGGGATGTCACACTGGTTGACGGTGCTCATGGCTCCTCCTCGCTGACATGCTCGGCGATCAGGTGGTTGACGAGCATGTCGAACCCGACGAGCCGGATCTCGCGGGCGTGCTCGAGGGCGAAGGCGTTCGTCCCGGCCCGGCCCTTCAGCGAGTGCTCGTAGCGCGCGTCACATCGAGGGCAGGTGACCGAGTAGACGAGCTTGCCTGACGACTCGGTGATGACCACCTGCTCGGGATGGGTCGCCTCGAGGTGCGAGTGAAGGGCGCGAGGGGCACCTTCGTCCTCGCAGAACGGGCAGCGCACGGCTGGGCCTCAGACGGTCTCGGGTTCGAGGAGCGCCGGCGCCCGCACAGCGCGCTCGGTGAGCTGGACGAGGTCCACCACCTGGAGGCGGTCCTCGTTCCCGGTCGTCTTCACGGCGTCGGAGTACATGACGTAGTCCTTCGGGCAGGCGACGACGAAGTAGTCGACGCCGAGCGCCGCCGCCTCGCGGATGCGGTTCTCGCTCGGGCGCTCACCGAGAGAGGGGTCGTCCGACATCCAGATCCGGCCTCCGCCGGCGCCGCAGCAGAAGGTGTTGGTCCCGTGGCGAGGCATCTCCACGAGCGTGCAGCCGAGGCCGGCAAGGACGGCTCGGGGCGACTCGGTGATCCGGTTGTGCCTCCCGAGGTAGCACGGGTCGTGGTAGGTGACGCGGAGGCCGAGCGGCTCGGCGACGAGATCGCCGCTTCCGAGAAGGCGCTCGAGCAGCTGGCTGTAGTGGAGGACCGGCTTGTCGAGGCCGTAGGCCGGATACTCGTTTCGAAGCGTGTTGAACGTGTGGGGGTCGGTGGTGAAGATCTCCTCGAAGCTGGCCTGCTCGAGCGTGGCGAGGTTGCGCTCGACGAGCATCTCGAACAGCCCTTCCTCGCCGATGCGGCGGACGTCGTTGCCGGCGTTGCGCTCGCCCTCGTAGAGCAGCCCGAAGTCGACGCCGGCACCCTGCAGCAGGTGGGCGAGGCTGCGCGAGAGCTCCTGCAGGCGCTCGTCGAAGGAGGCGAAGTCGCCGACGTACCACAGGTAGCGGACCGGCTCCTTGCGGGCGTCCTTCACGGCGAAGCCGAGCTCGCGGGTCCAGCGCGCACGCATCCTGTCGGACTTCCCGAACGAGTTCCCCTGCTGTGCGATCCGCTGCAGGACCTCCTGCACGGCCGGCTCGAGTTGTCCCTCGTCGACGAGGCGGCGCCGCAGGTGGACGATCGTGTCGATGTGCTCGATGTCGACCGGGCACTGCTCGACGCACGACCCGCACGTCGTGCACGACCAGACGGTCTCGGCGCGGATGACGTCGGGTACGAGGACCCTCGGGGCGGCATCGCCGTCGGTTCCGAGGAGCCGGTTCGAGGCTGCGAAGAGCTCGTCGCGAAGGTCCATGACGAGCAGCTTCGGAGACAGTGGCCGGTTGGTCGTCCAGGCCGGGCAGGCTGCTTGGCAGCGCCCGCACTCCGTGCAGGTGACGAGATCGAGGAGCTGCTTCCAGCTGAGCTGCTCGACGTGCTCGGCACCGACCGTGGCGGTCGGCACCTCGAGCGCCCCGAGCGCCCGCGGCCGCCTCGAGAAGGCGATGTTGAGAGGGGCGAGGAAGATGTGCAGGTGCTTGGAGTAGGTCACGAAGACGAGGAAGCCCATGATGGCTGCGACGTTGACGAGCAGCAGGGTCGTCTCGATGACGGAGTTCACGCCTCGGCCGAGCGGGTGGAGCAGGCTGCCGAGCGCATGGGAGGCGAACGCCCAGTCGCTATAGGGGAAGTCGCCCGTGTTGACCTGTGCCGCCCGGTACCCGAGCAGGCTGAGCATGACGAGGGAGATGAGGACGAGGACGAGCCAGGCCGCCCGGGTGTGTGAGCCGTAAAAACGCGAGCTCTTCTCCCGGCGAGCCGGCGAGTCGAGCAGGCGGATCACCGTGAAGGCGATGACGCCGCCCAAGACGACCAGGGTGAACAGGTCCTCGATGAAACCGAGCGCAGCGGCGTGGCCGATGAGCGGGATGGCGAAGCGTCGGCTGCCGAGCACGTCGCCGAACGCCTCGACGACGGTGAACAAGAGCACGAGGAATCCCCAGAACACGAGTGCGTGCGGGACTCCCGACTGCCGGCGCTTCAGGATCTTCCGCTGGCCGAGCACCTCGACGATCTCGGCGCCGAGGCGGCGTGCGGCGCCGCCGGTCCTCCCCGGCGCCGCCACCCCGCTGCGGACGAGCCGGCTGAGCCGATAGAGGCGGCGCCCGGCGAGGAGGAGGGCGAGAGCCGTGAGGGTCCCGCCGATGACGATGCGTACGATCATCGTGTCCTGCTCCGGGGCGGCGGTCCGGGCCCTGTCAGCCCTTGACCCTGTCGACGATCTCCGGTACGAGGTCGAACAGGTCGACGGTCGTGCCGTAGTCGGCAACCTCGAAGATCGGCGCCTTGGCGTCGGTGTTGCACGCGATCACGAGCTCGGCGTCGCGCATCCCCTCGAGGTGCTCGGGCGCGCCGGAGATCCCGAACATGAGGTAGACCTTGGGTTTCACGCTCAGGCCGGACTTGCCGACCTGGCGCGCCTTCGGCAGCCATCCCTGGTCGATGAGCGGCCGCGACGCCGCCAGCGGCGCCCCGAGCGCAGAGGCGAGCTCCTCGACGACCTCGAGGTTGCCCTGGTTCCCGATCCCTCTCCCCACCGAGACGAGAAGGTCTGCGGCCGTGATGTCGACGTCGCCCGCCTCCGGGACGGCGATAGACGTGACCACCGTGCGGAGGTCGTCGAGGAGGCCGGTCACGTCGAGGGGCTCGACTTCCGGCGAGGACTCCGCCCGCCCCGCGCTCTGCGGGAACGAGCCGGCGAGCACGGCGCAGATCGCGCTCGGCCCGGCCAGCTCGACCTCGGCGAGGAGTTTGCCGCCGTAGATCTGGGCGGTCGCGACCGCGGCGCCTTCGCCGGCGACGAGGCCGGAGACGTAGGAGACGAGCGGCGCCCCCCAGAGAACCGAGAGGGCAGCCCCGAGATCGAGGCCGACGGTCGTGGTCGAGGTCAGCACGAGGCGCGGCCCGGTCTGCTCGAGGGCCTTGCGGGTCACTCGTTCGTAGGCCTCCGGGTTGTAGCGCTCGAGCGCCGGGTGCTCGGCGCAGAGCACGACGTCGGCTCCACCGAGCTCGGTGGCGAGCTCACGGGCGCCGAGCAGGAGAGCGACCGTCCGGCCACCCCACGAAGTCGCGATCTCACGGGCTTTGCCGAGGAGCTCGAAGGTGATGTCGCTCAGGCCACCCTCCCGATGCTCGGCGAGCACCAGCACGTCGTTGCTCACTTGAGTGTCCTCCTCATCTCGTTCGCGATCCTTCTGTCAAAGGCCCTTGGCCCGGATCAGCCCGACGATGCGCTCGGCGACGTCTCCGGGCGATCCCGTCAACATCTCGGCGTGCCCGGCAGCCTCCGGCGCGAAGAGGCGCACGAGGCGGTATCCCGCATCGGCGTCCGCAGCCGGGGCGGCGACCTCCTCGAGCCCACCGGCCTGCTGGGCCTGGCGGATCCTGCTGATCGAGGCATAGCGCGGCGACTGGCGCGCCGCCTGGACGCCGATCACGGCGGGGAGCTGCAGCTCCTCCTCGGCGATCGTCCCGCCCCCGAGCTCCTGGCGGATGAGGGCAGCCTGCCCCTTCACGTCCACCTGCACGACGACGGACGCGTGCGGCAGCCCGAGCCGCGCCCCGAGCAGCGGCGGCAGCTGCCCGTCGAGGTCGTCGACGGCCTGCACGCCTGTCAGCACGAGGTCGAAGGCCTCCCCGGCGAGCCAGGCGGCGAGGACCGCCGAGCGCCGGTGGCCGTCGATCCAGCCGTCCTCGACGCCGGTGAGCTTCACGGCCCGGTCGGCGCCCTTGGCGAGCGCCGTGTAGAGGCACTGGTCGACATCCGGCTCGTCCAGCGCGACGACCACCACCTCCGCCGCCCCGGCGTCCTTCAGGCAGAGCGCCTCCTCGAGCGCCTGGTCGTCGAACTCGTTCAGCGCGAAGGAGAGGAACTCACGATCGACGTCCGTCCCGCTCGGCGCGAGCTCCAGCTCCTCCACGAGATCGGGGACCTGCTTCACGAGGACTGCGATGCGCATCAGGTTCTCCTTTGAGGCTCGGTTATCTCGTGCAAGGCGAGATCGGCCCGGATGCCGGCGAGATCGGCAGGATCCGGGTCGAAGGGGAAGTCGCGGAAGGGCTCGGACGGCCGGTACGAGCCGTAGGGCCGGGTGCAGCCGGGCTCGCCTCCCGAGCTCGGGCAACCGTGGGTGACGAAGGGTCGGCCCGAGCCGATGACCCGCTCGACCGTCGTCTCCGGCACGCTGGAGAGGAGCGCGAGCGAGCCGTCGTCCTCGAAACGGAAGTCGTCGATCCCGTACCCCTCCGTCTCGACGAGGTGCTTCACGAGCTGGATCCGCCGCCAGCGCCGTAGCGGCGCCTTCGGCGCATCCCCGAGGCGGGAGTCCGGTTCGGGGTTGAAGGAGAACAGGTAGGAGAAGATCTCCTGGTCCCGCAGGCGGGAGAAGATCTCGACGAGGTCGCGGTCGCTCTCGCCGAGCCCGACGAGCGTGTGGCAGTTCACCTTCCAGGGCCCGAAGACGTCGCGGGCATCAGCGACCACCTGCCAGTACTGGTCCCACTTGAGCCCCGCCCCACCCGCCGGGACGTCGCTTCGAAGGGACCGGAAGAGCTCTTCGGTGACGGCGTCGAGCCCGATCCCGATCATGTCGACGCCGATCTCGCGGAAACGCTCGAGGCGGCGCCGGTTGAGCGTCGGAGGGGCGACGAGGATCGAGAGCGGCGTCGAGACCGCGCTGCGGATCCGCTCGGTGATGTCGCAGGTGTCGCGGTATGCGAACGGGTGGGTGACCATCGAGATGCAGAGGCGGGTGAGCGTGGCCTCGTGGCGGGCCATGCGCTCGGTCAGCTCGTCGGTGAGGACGAGCGGCCACTCCACCCGGATGAACGACTTGTCCTCGTAGGTGCCGGGCCGCGTGCGGGCGAGCCCGCAGTAGGCGCAGTCCGAGCGGCAACCGTCCTCGTAGTTGAGGAGGAGGTTGATCCCCCCGAAGTCGAAGCGGCGCCCGAAGCGACCGGAGCGGAACCGCAGCGCGATGGCGCTCGCGCCCGAGATCCTCACCCAGTCGGGGCTCACCTCAGGAGCGGTCAACACCTCGCCGAGCGCGCCGTCCGTGTCGTCGCAGCCGGCCGGAGGCGAGGGGAGAAGGGGAAGGTTGGCGTGTCTCATGGCGTCGCCGCCACCTCCGGGAAGTAGCACGACCCGAGGCGGTTCGGCGCCGCCAGGTCGCGTGTTGCAGCCCTGCCTCCTGCCTCGAGGAGAGCCTCGACGAGCGCCTCGGGCTCGATGCCGCTCGCAACCGTCTCGTCGTCGAGAGCCGCCGCCACCACCGAGGAGAGGCTGTGCTCGTCGAGGCGCTTCCAGCACAGCGCCGCCTCGAGCCGGACGAGGCCGGCCGGCAGGTCGTTCAGGTCGCCGGTGAACAGGACGCTCTTGATGACGTCGCCGTGCATGCTGAGGTAGAGGCGGACGAGCCCGGCCGGCGTCTTGAAGACCGCGGTCGAGGTGGCGTCGGGCTGGGGGCTGCGCTGGAAGAGCCACTCGTCGGTCGTGTACTTGGTGGCGAACAGGTGGTCGGCAAGCCGTGCCTCCTCCTCGTCCGGCGCCGCCGGCTCGAGGTCGACTCCGACGGCCTCGGCGAAGCCCTGCGAGATGACCTCTCGCAGCAACGGCCCGTCGAGGTCGTGTCCCGTCTCCCGGCTGACCGTGGTGACCCGCTCGGAGACGAGCGCGACGGCCTTGTCGCCGAGCTTGGCGGCCGGCACCCTGAGGACGGCGAGCATCTTCTCGATGTCGAGGCCGGCGAGGATGCTGGCGTGGAACAGCAGGCCGCCGGCGCCGTCGAGGTAGAGGCCGAGGCCGGCGATCTTGCGCCCGCCCACTTCGAGGTCGTTCTTGCCCCGGAAGCCCGCCGTGAGGCCGAGCCGGCCAAGACCGGCGATGATCGCTCTGGAGTAGCGCTCGAGGAGCTCACGGGGTCTCTCGGCGGCGGGGGCGCGGGTGACGACGGCAACGCCGAGCTGCGACCGGCCCATGATGATGGCGCCACCGCCCGTCGGGCGGCGGTTCACCCCGATGCCGAGCGACCGGCACGCTTCGAGGTCGACCTCTGCCTCGAGGTGCTGGTAGCGACCGACGAGCGCAGCGTGGTCGGCATAGGTGTAGAGGCGGAGGGTCGGTGGCCGCGGCGGCGCTTCCCGGCCGTAGCCGGCCATGAGGGCCTCGTCGAGCGCGAGGCCCTCGCCCGCACCGGCGCCGTCATCGGTGAGGACCCGCCAGACGCCGCTCATCGTGCGACTCCTTCGGGCACGAGATCCATCGCGAGCTCGCCGTCGGCGAGGCTGACCTCGGCGTACTCACCGCCCTCGTCACCCGCCCAGGTGAGGGAGCAGCACCACTCGTACAAGCGGGGCTCGAGCCCGCGCGAGCGCGCGTATGCGATCGTGCCGTCGGCGGGGTAGGCGATCCCGTTCAGTCCGAGGTCGACTGCGGCGGCG
Source organism: Actinomycetes bacterium (assembly GCA_021785095.1). The sequence goes on along the minus strand of JAJYGM010000591.1, from coordinate 3,204 downwards.
TCGAGCTCGACCTTCATCGCTCCCATCGGCCGGGCGCAACCGAGGTTCACCTTCGTCTCGGGCATCGCGATTCGGGCGGTCTCGAAGAAGCGGACGACATCTTCGACCGGTGGCGGCGGCAGGTGAGCCATCGGGGTGCCGACGAGCGGGACGAGGACGACGAGGATCAGGGTCGAGACCCGGTGGCGCCGGATCATCTCGAGGGCGGCGTGCTCCCCGAGGAAGCGGCCGTAGTGGAGGCCGAGGACGATGTGGGGGATGATCCGCAGTCCGGCGTCGGCGAGCAGTTCGAGCGAGCGCTCGAAGTCGGCGGCACGCAGGTCGAGGTGGTAGACGTCGCGGATCGTCTCGTCCGCCCCGATGATGTCGAGCATGACGCCGTCGACGCCGGCCGCCGCGAGGTCGCCGGCAAGGGCCGGTGAGACGACCCCCGAGTGGACGATCACCTTCATGCCGAGCTCGTCGCGGATGCGGGGGACGTGGGCGAGATGTCGCCGGAGGGGCACCCCTCCCGAGCGCGTCGACCCGCCCGAGACGAGCAGGCCGTCGCTCCCCTTGTCCTTGAGGGAGCGGGCGAGGTCGTACAGGTCGGCCCCGGCCCTCACCGAGACCATCCCCTCGAGCACCTTGGCCTGGCAGTGGTCGCACTGCAGCGCACAGGCGGCGCCGGTCACCGACACCGGGAGGAACCGGCGTGGGTTGCCCGGCCTCCACTCGGAGGTCTCCCATCGCTTCAGCCCGGGTGCGTAGAACTCCATGACGTCGGGGAAGTTGGCCCGCCGGAGCGAGAACGCCTCGGTGGGGCGGGTGGACGGGACCGCAGTCACTCGGCGAGCACCCCTTCGCGTCGGTATCTCTCGACGCGCAGAGCGAAGCTCGGGATCACCCCGTCGCCCGTCACGAGCGCGTCGATCTCGTCTTCCGGGCCGGAGAGCTCGATCTCGACGAGCCAGGCTCCGTACGGATCGTCCTCGACGAGGGACGGGCGGGCGAGCACGGCCTCGTTTCTCGCTCTGACCGTGCCGGAGACCGGGGCGAGGAGAGGACCGACGAACTTCTCCGCCTCGAGCGAGCCGAGGGGCTGGCCTCGCGTCACGACGGTCCCGACGGTGACGACGGCGAGCTGTGCGAGGGTGCCACTCGTCTCGGCACTGAGGGGATCGAGGCCGATGCGGGCCCGGTTCCCGCCGATGACCTCGACCCACAGGTCGGCCTCGGGGTCGTAGGCGAGGTCGAGGCGCACCTGGTAGCCGGAGACGACGGCTACTTCACCGACATGCCCTGTGCTCATCACACCTCCCCGCTCGCAGCGGCCGCCGTCACGAACACCCCCGAGCGCACCTTGAGCTGCCAGCTGCTCGGCGGCCGGAGCGACGGCCCCGCCAGCCACTCGGGGGACTCGAGTCGCCTGTCCCATCTCTCGAGCGCACCGTGCTCGAGCACGGTGAGCTCACCCTCGAACGGTTCCCGGCCGAGCGCGTGGGAGTACGAGCGCACCGCCGCCGCCTCGAACGCCACCGGGTCGACCGAGCTCCCCTCCTCCGGTCCCACATAGCGCTGCATGAGGCGCAGGGTCTCGGCTGCCGTGTCGTCGCCCGGCGTCCGGATGAGGGCGGCGGCAGCGGCGTGATCGAAACGCTCGATCAGGTTCCCGACCACGACGACGGCGCGGCCGATCTGGCCGGCCCCGTGACCGCAGACCTTGCGGTCGCCGACGACGATCTCGCCGGACGAGTCGAGGTGCGCAGGCAGCCCGGCGGCGGCAAAGGCCGCCACAGCGGGGGTGAGCAGCCGGGTCAGTGCGTCGCTCCTCGCCGCCGGCACGGCCGCGGCCGGCACGGTGACCTGGAAGAAGAGCTGGTGCTCGTCGAGGTAGACGGCTCCGCCCCCGACCATCCGGCGGTACACGGGCACGGCCGCTCGGCCACAGGCCTCGAGGTCGACGAGTCCGAGGTCCTGGTGGTAGCCGACCGAGACGTAGGGCGACTCGGGGCGCATGAACGAGAGCGTCGGCGGCGCCCCGGCGGAGACGCCGTCGGCGATGGCGTGCCACAGGCTCTGGGAGCGGAGCGGGGACACCCGGCCGAAGCGGAGCACCCGCAGTCCGGCTCTCGAGTCCGCTGCCCTCTCCTCAGCTCGCACCCGGACCTCCCATGGCCTCGTCGAGGAGCTCGACGATGTCACGGACCTCGAGGTGGTCGTTTCCCGTCGACTTGGCGGCGTCCTCGAAGCGCGACACCTCATAGGGGCAGCAGACGGCGAGGATCTCGGCACCGGTCTCCACCGCCTCGCGCACGCGCCGCTCCGACAGGCGCTCGGACGTGTGGCTCGATGTGAAGCCGTCGAGCCACATGCCACCCCCGCCTCCGCCGCAGCAGTAGCCGTTCTCCTTGCAGCGTCCCATTTCGGCGAGCCGGATGCCCGGGATCGCCTCAAGGAGCCTGCGCGGGGCGTCGTACTCCCCGTTGTGGCGTCCGAGGTAGCAGGGGTCGTGGAACGTGACCGTCCGCTCGAGCGGCCGGGAGAAGGAGAGCTTCTCGACGAGCGGCGCCAAGAGCTGGGTGTAGTGCAGCACGTCGTAGTGGTGGCCGTGCTTGGGGTACTCCTTCACGAGGGCGTTGAAGCCGTGTGGATCAGGAGTGACGATCCGGCGGAAGTCGTAGCGGCCGAGGGTCGCAGCGACGTCTTCCATGAGCGCTTCGAAGAGGCCGGCCTCTCCGGCGAGCCGCTGGGAGTCCCCGACCGTCTTCTCCTCGGCGCCGAGGATGGCGAAGTCGACGCCGAGGGCTGTGAGCACGCGGGCGAACGCCTGCGCCGCCTGCTGGCCGCGGGGGTGGTAGCTCCAGTAGTCCTCCACATAGAACAGAACGTCGACCGGCCCCGGCTCATCGGCGAGCACGCGCACGGGCACCCCCGCCCCCCGCGTCCAGGCATGCCGCCTGCGCGGGTTCTCCCCGAGGCAGTTCCCGTAGCGGAAGGTCTTCTCGAAGACGTCCTGCAGCTCGCCCGGCACCGTCCCCGCAGCGACGGCGGCGCCCCGAGCGGCCGGCATGATCTGGATCATGTCGACCTCTTTCGGGCACACCCTCAGGCAGTTCATGCAGGTGGTGCACATCCACAGGTCGTCGTCGGCGAGCAGGTCGACGCCGGACTGCACCTTGCGGTGGAGCTTGCGCGGCCCGTACTCCCCGACGAGGTCGACGG
>JAJYGM010000332.1 GCA_021785095.1 Actinomycetes bacterium | reverse complement strand
CGTACACGAGGCCGAGCTTGCTCGCGGCGTTGGCCGCCGGGCCGACGATGTCGGAGGTGGCGCCGCCGACGATCGCGACGACGCCCTGGGCGCCGAGGCGATCGACGGCGCCGATCGCCTTCGCGGGGCTGGACTCGTCGTCGATGGTGACGAGCTTGATCTTCGTCTTCGCGCTCCGCCGGTTGAACACGTCCACGGCGACGGTGATCCCCTCCTGCATCCCGCCGCCGCCGCGGGCGTTGATCCCCGTCAGCGAGATCTCGGAGCCGACGAGGAACTCCTCGGCTGCGGCCGGCGACGCGACGCAGGCGAGCAGCGCGGCGATCCCGGCAAGCGAACTGGTTCTCACGTGGTCTCCTCCGGTGGGGGGGCTCGTTCGACGACGACGCGCTGTTCACGAAGGGTCCGGAGGGCCGCCTCGCCGAACCCGGCCTCGGCGAGGACCTCCCGCGTGTCGGCCCCGAACGCGGGCGGCGGCCTCCGGTAGGTCGCGGGGGTGCGGCTCAGCTTGATCGGCGACGCGGTGCCGCGATAGGCGCCGATGCGGACGAACATCTCGCGCGCGGCACCGTGCGGGTGGGCGACGACGTCCTCGACGCCGAGGATCGGTCCACAGGGCACTCCTGCGCGGATGAGCGCTCCGGCGAGATCCTCGCCGTCGTGCGGCGCGAGCAGCGCCTCGAGCTCGGCCTTCAGCTCGGCGCGGTGCGCGCAGCGCTCCGCGTTCGTAGCGAACCGTGGAGCCGACGCCAGCGCCGCGCGTCCGAGCTCCCTGCACAGCGCCTCGAACTGCCTGTCGTTGCCGATCGCGATGTAGATGGGCTTCGTCCGCGTCCGGTAGCTGTCGTACGGCGAGATGTTCGGGTGGGCGTTCCCGGTGCGCTGCGGCGCGCGCCCGGACGCGAAGTAGTTCGGGAGGTGCGGGTGCAGCAGCGACAGCCCGGCGTCGTAGAGCGCGGCCTCCACGAACTGCCCGCGGCCGCTCCGGCTCCGCTCCTGGAGGGCGAGCAGGATGCCGATGGCCGCGTTGAGCCCCGCGACCATGTCGACCACCGGCAGCCCCACGCGGAGCGGACCGCCGCCGCCCTCGCCGTTGACGCTCATGAGGCCCGCCATCGCCTGGATGACGGCGTCATAGCCGGGTAGCCCTCCCAGCGGGCCGTCCGCGCCGAACCCCGACACCCGGCAGTGCACGAGCCGCGGGAATCGACCCCGCAGCTCGTCCGCGCCGAGGCCCCACCTCTCGAGCGTGCCGATCTTGAAGTTCTCGACCAGGACGTCGGCGCTCGAGAGGAGGGCGAGCAGGAGCTCCCGCCCGGCGGGGCGGTTCAGGTCGATGGTGACGCCGCGCTTGTTGCGGTTCGCGCCGAGGAAGTAGGACGCCGTCCCGTCCACGAACGGCGGACCCCACTGCCTCGTGTCGTCACCCTGCGGCGGCTCGACCTTGATGACCTCCGCCCCGTGGTCGCCGAGGATCTGGGTGCAGTAGGGCCCGCCCAGGATCCGCGTGAGATCGACGACCTTGATGCCCGCGAGGGCGCCCTGCTGCCCCGTCGTCCCCATCGGCCCGATCAGCGCCGGTCGGCCGGCAAGAGCTTCGCGGCGGCTTCGGCGGAGACCGGAGCGCCCTCGTCGAGCAGCGCCTGGAGCACGGCTTGCTCGTCGGCGCTCGTGTCGGAGACGAGCGGGTCGCGCGGCAGCACGCGGTGGCGCAGGACGAGGTGCGCCAGCGCCAGGCGGCGATGGTCGGGCGCGAGCTGGGCGGCTTCCCACGCCAGGAACACCGCCGACGACACGTGGTACAGCGCGCTCGCGCTCTGGCGGATGTCGGCCGCGTCGCCGGAGTCGACCGCGGCTTGCATGAAGCGCGCCGTTCGCTGAAGCGACTGGCCCAGGATCTGCCGCGAGGCGGCCGGGATCGCGTCCGCCGACAGCAGCCGATCCAGGTATCTCTGGAGATCGGGGAGCGTGTTCTCCCTGCGGATGGAGCGGGCGACGTCGAGGGCGACGATGTTGCTCGTGCCTTCCCAGATGGAGCCCAGGTGAGCGTCGCGGACGATGCGGGGGTCGGACCACTCCTCGATGTAGCCGGATCCGCCGCGCACCTCCATGCCGTCCCCCGTCACCTTCCGGGCATCGCGACACGCGCGGAACTTGATCATCGGCGTGAGGATGCGCACGAGCTGCCTGGACTCGGCGTCGCCGCGGTCGCCGCGCTCCAGGCACGTCGCGGTCTGGAAGAAGAACGACCGGGCCTGCTCCGCGAAGACCATCATCTTCACGAGCTGCCGCTGCATGAGCGGCATGTCCACCAGCCGCTTGCGGAAGGCGACGCGGTTCTTCGCGACGAAGAGCCCCTCCGTCAGCGCCCGGCGCATCAGCCCCGCCGCGCGCACGCCGTTGGACAGGCGCGACATGTTGATCATCTCGGTCATGTTGTTCCAGCCACGGCCGAGCCCGCCCACGAGGTACGCGTGGGCGCCGTTGAGCAGGATCTCGCCGCTCGCCATCGACCTCGAGCCGAGCTTGTCCTTCAGGCGGATGAGCGTGTAGTGGTTGCGGCTCCCGTCCGGCAGGTACCTCGGGAGCAGGAACAGCGCGAGGCCCTTGAGGCCGGCCTGGGCTCCCTCGGGGCGAGCGAGCACCATCGCGAGCTCGGCGTCCGCGTTGGAGCAGAACCACTTCTCCCCGGTGAGCTCCCAGTGGTCGCCGCGCTGGACCGCGCTCGTCGTCACCGCGGAGACGTCGGAGCCGGCGCCCTGCTCCGTGATGAACATCGAGCCCTGGTACAGCTTCTCGAAGTCCTGCGTGGTCAGCATCGGCAGGAAGCGCGCGACGAGGGCGGGGGCGCCGTACTTCCGCAGCGTGCGCGTGAGCGAGTCCGTCATGCTCACCGGGCAGCACAGCCCGAACTCCGCCTGGACGAACAGGAACGTCAGCCCGTACTTCACCGCCGGCGGGAGCGGCTCGGACCACCCGAAGACGCCGCCGCGGTGCGCCATCGCGGCGAGCCCGAACTCCGAGAAGGCGCACTTCTCGAGCTCGACGTACGCGGGGTGCTTCTCGAGGCTGAACTCCTCCTTCCCGGTGCGCGTGCGCGGCCGGAGGACGGGCGGGTTCTTGTCCGCGACGAGCGCGAGGTCGTCCAGCCTGCCTCCCGCCAGCTCTCCCAGGCGGAGGAGCTGCGGCTGCACGTGGCGGTAGACGTCGTCCGGCAGGTAGATGCGGAGGAGCCGCGCCAGATCGGGATCCACGGTGAACAGGTTGATGCCGTGGCTGTCCGGGATCGGATGCGGCTCGTCATTCGCGGGAAGCGGCTGGGTGACGGACTTCAGTGCGGCCGACGGTTCCATGGGGCTCTCCTGTCCTCTCGTTTCGATTCCACGCGCGACGATTCACCGCGCGCTCGCCAGCGCGGCACGGACGTTGCCGACCAGCGTGAACAGACGCGGGCCGATCTCTTCCTCGAGCTTCTCGCGACCGAGCTGGTACGCCGCGCCGCTGCAGCTGAATCCGGTCGGCTCCGATCCGTCGGCCGGGATGAGGGTCACCGCGATCGCATGCACCTCGGGCCGCCAGTACCCGAGGTTCAGGCAGTACCCCTTGTCCTGGTACTCGCGGAACGACGTCTCCAGCGCGCGCTTCAGCTCGGGCCAGCGCGCCGGATCGCTCTTCCTGATCGCGTCGAGCAGCCCCGACCGATCCTTCTCCGGGATCGCGCTCAGGTAGGCGCGTCCCATCGCGGAGTCGCCGAGCGGGACGTGTGACCCGACGTCGAGCTCCACCGAATAGGTGGACGCGGTGCGGTACCGATCGACGTACATCATGCTGAGGCGGTCGCGGACACCGAGGTTGACGGCGGCCTGCGTGTGCTCGGCCAGCGCCTGCATCAGCGGTCGCGCGAGCCGGCGGATGTCGGAGTGGGCGAGCGCGGAGAAGCCGAGGCTGAGCACGCCGGTGCTCAGCGCGTACTTCCCCTCGTGCTCCGCGTAGCGGAGATACCCGAGGTCCGTGAGCGTCTGCGTCAGCCTCGTGACCGTCGGCTTCGGAACGCCGATGCGGCGCGAGATCTCCTGGTTGCCCAGGTAACGCTCGCCGGGCTCGAAGCACCGCAGGACGTCGAGGCCGCGGGCGAGCGCCACGACGAGGGGCCGGCCGTGCCGGGCGTCCGTGCTGTGCGGGTTCGACTTCGAGGCTGGCCGCATCGTCGTTCCGGAATCTAGGATCCGCTTCCATTCTCACGATGTGATGTTCCAAAGTCAATGCGATTTATAAAAATACTGGAACCAGGATGATGTAAAATGAAATTCACGCTGCTCGAACCCCTGGACCAGGAGCTTCCGCATGGCAC
>JAJYGM010000632.1 GCA_021785095.1 Actinomycetes bacterium | reverse complement strand
GTCGCCTGGTGACGACGGCGGAGATCCGTGGGCGGAGGCGAACGTGGAAGTCCATCGCCGATGTCTCCGAGAAACGCACGATCTGCTCCACACCCGCCCACTCCCCGCTGAGGTCGGTGCGGTGCCGCCTCCCCTCGATCGCCCGCCGCCGCCATGAGGCTCTGTCCACCGTCCAACCGGCCAGCCGTTCGACCCTCCCGGGAGGACGGGCCGTGATGACGGCGGCCGGCACCTGCAAGGGAGGTTCGGCCTGGTCCCTCACGATCCCGACAGCGAGGATCAGCGCGAGGGCGCCGACGATGGCGACGGCGATCCGGACCGCCTGGTCGAGCCCGACGACCCCGGATCCGTGAGCCACCGCGAGGCCCGCGACGCCGAGGACCGCGAGCGAGCCCGTGACGCGCACGCGCAGCCGGTAGCGAGAGGGCGTCCTCATCGGCCTAGCGTCCCATCAGTCTCATCCGCCGGTCGCGAGCGGATCGCGACCCGGGCCGAGCTCCCGCGAGATGGTCGTCAGCCAGTCGATGGCGGCAGCGCGGTCATCGGGAGTGACCGGGTCGAACCCGTATCTCACGGAGCTGAAGAGCGACGTCAGCCCGCTCGTCGCCTGGCGGACGGGAGCACGGGCGGCGATCTCCTGCTCGGTGAGGCGGCGGCAGTACTCGAAGGGCGTCTCGGTCTCGCTACGCGGGACGCCTCGACCGGCCATCACCTCGGCGAAGCGCTGGTAGGCGAGCAACACCGCGCGACGCGGGTCGCCTTCGCCCCGAGGATCAGCGCTCGGGCCAGGCACCGCGACGGGCGCGGCCGCGCCGCCAACCGGCGGAACGGGCATGTACAGGTCCGGTATGTCGCCCAGTGACGAAAGTGGGCCATCCGAGCCGCGCCACAGAGCCCGTAGGCGGTGCCGCAACAGGTAGAGCACGACGACGGCGACGATGAGCGCGCTCGTGGAGCCGAAGGCGCCGGCATTGAGCGGCACAGGCTTCGAGAGCACGTGGTTGGTGAGCTGACCCCGGCCGCCGGCGGCGCCGAGGAACCGCCCCCGGCGCGCGTGGCGCGTCGTGTAGATCAACCAGACCATGAGGGCGAGCAGCGCCATCATGGCGCCCGCGGCCAACGCCCGGATGCCGCGTGAGCCGCGGTCGGTCTCCTCGCTCTCCTCAGATCCTCGAGCCCGGGACATCACCCCGAGGACCATGGCGACCCCGATGCCGATCGTGGCAGCCAGAGCGAGCGGCAGGAGGATGCTGATCACGAGAGACTGCACGCCGGTGTTGGAGACCACCCGCGACGAGGAGGTGCCGCTCGCAGCAGCCCAGACTGCGACGAGCGCGGCCACGGCGGCGACTGCCGCAAGGCTTCCTCTCCGGGTCATCCCACGCAGAGCATAAGGCGGGACGCCGGCAGCGCCCGGTCTGCGGGATCCCCGCTCGGCGACCCGGTCGAGCACATAGGCTCAGCAACGGAACTGCGATCATCTAAGGAGCTGCCGTGCCCCCCGAGAAGCCGCATTGGGCGCACCTCTTCCGTGAGGTGGTCACTTCCGGGCTCTGCACGGGCTGCGCTGCTTGTATCGTCGCCTGCCCGTACGACGTGCTCGCGTACGACGACGGTGGCGGCCGCTACAAGCCGTTCCACCTCGACGAGTCGGGCGGGTTCGACGACTGCACGTACGGCGAGAGGGGGTGCACGTTGTGCACCCGCGCCTGCCCGAGGTTCCGGGAGTGGGAGACCGAGGTCGACTCGTTCCTGTTCGGGCGCGAGCGTCTCGACGAGGAGGTGTTCGGCGTCAACGAGGAGGTCGTGCTCGCGCGAGCGACCGAGCCCGAGGTGAACGAGGCGGGCCAGGACGGCGGCCTCGTCTCGGCCATGTTGATCTGGGCGCTCGAGAACGACGTGATCGATGCCGCCCTCGTCTCGTACCTGGAGGGAGACGGGACGTCGTGGAAAGCCGTGCCCGGTGTGGCCCGTACCCGCGAGGAGGTGCTCTCGGCGGCCGGTTCCCGTTACACGTACTCGGCCAACCCGCTCGCCTACGCCGAGGCGATCGAGGGCGGCGCCGAGCGCATCGCGCTCGTCGGCATGAGCTGCCAGGCCTCGGCGCCGCCCGTCATGAGCGCGAGGCGGGCGGGGAAGGTGGCGAGGCGTTTCGTGCTGACGATCGGGCTGCTCTGCTCGAAGACCTTCGACGACGCCATCTTCGACGAGCTGTTCCTCGAGCGGTACGGGTTGCACCGTGAGGACATGGTGAAGATGAACATCAAGGGCGTCTTCCAGATCTGGATGCGAGACGGCAGCTACCACGAGGTGCCGCTCAAGGAGGCCCATGCCTGGACACGCGAGGGCTGCAAGATGTGCCCGGACTTCGCCGCCGAGCACGCCGACATCTCGACGGGAGGGATCGGCGCCTTCAACGACTGGACGATCACCATCGTTCGGACCGAGAAGGGCCGCGACATCATGAAGCGGCTCGAGGAGGCCGGGGTGATCGAGGTCCGACCCGCCTCGGACGATCCCGCCATGCTCGCCCTCCTCCGCAAGCTGTCGCGGGTGAGCCGGCGGCGGTGGCCGGATTCGGCAGCGAAGGCTCCGGGGCGCCTCCCCATCGCCGTCGACTGAGCCGCCGGTCGGTCAGGGCACGTCGACGAGCTCGCGCGCTCGTGCGAGCACCTCGGAGAACATCTCGGAGGTCAGGAGCCCGGTGAAGACGTTGCGCTGGCTCGGGTGGTACGTGCAGAGAAGGACACGGGAGCGCTCGCCTGGGGTCGCCGGCTCGAGCTCGAAGCGTGCCCCATGCGAGAAACGGCCACGCACCTTCCCCACACCCCTCACCCGCGCGAGCGAGTCGAATGCGTAGGCGCCGAGCGCGAGGTAGACGCGAGCCTGGGTCAAGAGCGCGATCTCCTCTTCGAGGTAGGGGAGGCAGCGTTGCCGTTCTTCGGGCAGCGGGCGGTTCGCCGGAGGCGCGCACCGCACCGGAGCCGTGACGTATGCGCCGCGAAGCTCGAGGCCGTCGCCGCGCCGCACTGAGGTGGGCTGGCTGGCGAACCCGTGGCGGTGGAGGCCGGCGAACAGGAAGTCGCCCGACCGGTCGCCGGTGAACATCCTCCCGGTCCGGTTGCCGCCGTGAGCCGCCGGCGCCAGACCGACGACCACGAGGCGGGCGTTCGGGTCGCCGAAGCCGGGGAGCGGTCGTGCCCAGTACTCCTCCCCGGCGAACGATCGTGGCGGGGTGCGTGCCGCCTCGTTCCGCCACTCGACGAGGCGAGGGCACGCCGAGCAGGCCGCCACGCGTTCTGCCAGCGCCGCGAGCCGCTCGGGGCGGTCGGCGACGGAGTGGTCCGGCACGCCCGCCACGGTACGGTGTCCTGGATGCAACGCGCCCGGAGGCAGGCCAGACACGCCACGGTGGTCTGCATGGTGCGCCACGGAACGACTCCGACCACCGGCAAGGTCCTACCCGGCAGGGCACGTGGGCTGTCGCTGGCGGATGCAGGACGGCAAGAGGCCGAACGCGTTGCCGAGCACTTCCGTTCCCTCGAGATCGACGCCGTGTACAGCTCGCCGCTCGAGCGCGCGCGCGAGACCGCCGCCCCCATCGCTGCCGCGCTCGGTCAGCAGGTCGTCACCGAGCGCGGCCTGCTCGAGTGCGACTTCGGCGACTGGACGGGAGCCGAGCTGTCGGCGCTCCGCAAGCTGCCGGGTTGGAAGACGGTCCAGCGCTTCCCGTCGGGCTTCCGCTTCCCGAGCGGTGAGTCGTTCGTCGAGCTGCAGGCTCGCGTCCAGCAGGCCGTCCTGTCACTGTGCGAGCGACATCCGGGCAAGGCCATCGTGGCCGTCAGCCACGCCGACTGCATCAAGGCGGTCGTGGCGTTGGCTCTCGGGGTGCCGCTCGACCTGTTCCAGCGGATCGTGATCGGCCCGTGCTCCTCCACGGTCGTCGCCTACGGTGCTGAAGGACCCGTCGTGCTGGCCGTGAATTCGTACGGACCGCCTGCCGGCATCCGGCCGAGACGAGGGAGCCGGACGTGAACGATCGTTACGTGCTGGAACAGCCGAGCAGGGTCACGGTCGGGACCGTCGGCCCCGTCGGCGAGCGGCTGTTCGTCCTCCAGGCGCGCGAGGGCGTGCAGCTCGTCACGATCAAGGTCGAGAAGATCCAGGTCGCGTCGCTCGCAACGTACCTCGGGCGCATGCTGCGGCAGCTGGAGCGCCCGAAGGAGCTGCCTGAGGACGCCGAGCTCGCCCTCGAGTCCTTCGAGGAGCCCGATTTCACCGCTGAAGCGCTCGCCCTCACCTATGACGAGGTGAGCGACCGTGTCGTCCTCGTAGTCGACGAGGTCGACCGGTCAG
>JAJYGM010000593.1 GCA_021785095.1 Actinomycetes bacterium | reverse complement strand
AGCACGCCGGCGAACGACGGGTAGGCGTAGAAGGCGCCATGCGGCCGGATGCACGTGACGCCCGGGATCTCGTTGAGCATCTCCACGATGATGTTCCGCCTCCGGTCGAACGCTTCGCGCATCATCGCCACGGCCGAGAGGTCGCCGGAGACGGCCGCGAGCGCCGCACGCTGGGCCACGTTGTTCACGTTCGAGGTCAGATGCGACTGGAGGTTGGCCGCCGCTTCGATGACATCGGGAGGGCCGATCATCCAGCCGACACGCCAGCCCGTCATGGCATAGGTCTTGGCGACGCCGTTCAACACGACGCAGCGCTCGGTGAGCTCCGGCACCACGACGGGCATGGAGTGGCTCTCGTATCCGTCGTAGACGAGGTGCTCGTAGATCTCGTCGGTGACGACCCACCAGCCCCGCTCGACCGCAAGCCGCCCGATCTCGATGGTGAGCTCGCGCCCGGCGACGGCTCCCGTCGGGTTGGAGGGTGACACCCACAACAGAACCTTCGTCCGCTCGGTTGCGGCCGCTTCGAGCATCTCGGCCGTCGGCAGGAAGCCCGTCGTCTCGTCGGTTTGGACCATGACAGGCGTCGCTCCCGTCAGGCGGATGGCCTCGGGATACGTCGTCCAGTACGGAGCGATGACGAGCACCTCGTCCTCGGGGTCGAGCAGCGACTCGAAGACCTCGGCGACCGCCTGCTTCCCGCCGTTCGTGACGAGGACCTGGCTCGCCGAGACGTCGTAGCCGGAGTCCCGAGCCGTCTTCTGGGCGATCGCCTCCCGCAGCTCGGGGAGCCCTGCGGTCGGCGTGTAGCGGTGGTTCTTCGGGTCGACGCACGCGGCCACGGCGGCTTCGACGATCGGCGTCGGGGTCGGGAAGTCGGGCTCGCCGGCGCCGAAGACGATGACGTCCTCGCCTGCCGCCTTCAGCGCCTTCGCCCTGGCGTCGATGGCCAGGGTCGCGGAGGGGGTGACAGAGCCCACCCGCTTGGAGACCCGGTCTGCCTCGATCCGCGTGCTCGGGGTCATGGGACCATGGTGACACACGCCATGAGCCGTCTTGGACGGGGTTTGGAGGGTCCGTGAGCCGCCCCGATAGCGTGGCGGTCGTGCCCGAGCTCCGCATTCCCGACGAGATGTTGCCCGCCGACGGCCGTTTCGGGTGTGGACCCTCGAAGATCCGGCCGGAGTCGGTGGACGTCCTCTCCGCCAGCGCACGCATCTACCTCGGCACGAGCCACCGGCAGGCCGGCGTACGCGACGTCGTCGCCCGGGCCCGCCGGGGGCTGGCTCAACTGTTCTCCCTCCCCGACGGCTACGAGATCGCCCTCGGGAACGGTGGCACGACGGCGTTCTGGGACGCCGCCACGTTCGGGCTGATCCTCGAGACGAGCCAGCACCTGAGCTTCGGAGAGTTCTCGTCGAAGTTCGCCTCGGCGGTAAGAGCGGCACCTCACCTCGGCGAGCCCGAAGTCATCTCCTCCGAGCCCGGAACCCACCCCGAGGCCGAGGCACGCGAGGGGGTCGACACCTACGCCCTCACCCACAACGAGACCTCGACAGGTGTCGCCATGGAGATCCGTCGGCCGCGCACGCTGTCCGGCCAGGCCGCCGACGGGATCGTGATCGTGGACGCGACCTCGGGGGCCGGCGGCCTGCGGATCGACCCGGCCGAGTTCGACGCCTACTACTTCGCACCGCAGAAGTGCTTCGGCTCCGAGGGAGGCTTGTGGCTGGCGGCGCTCTCGCCCGGCGCCGTGGAGCGGATCGAGCAGATCGACCAGATGGGGCGGTGGCGGCCATCGTCGCTCGACCTGAAGATCGCCCTCGAGAACTCCCGTCTCGAGCAGACGTACAACACGCCTGCGCTCGCGACCCTGTTGCTCCTCGCCGAGCAGGTGGAATGGATGAACCACAACGGCGGGCTCGAGTTCGCGGCCGGCCGATCCGACCGCTCCGCCGGCATCCTCTACGGCTGGGCGGAACGGTCGGCGTACGCGCAGCCCTTCGTGGCAAAGCCGGACGAACGCAGCCACGTCGTCGGCACCATCGACTTCGACGACTCGGTCGACGCGAAGCAGGTGGCCGCCACGCTGCGGGCGAACGGCATCCTCGACACCGAGCCCTATCGCAAGCTCGGGCGCAACCAGCTCCGGATCGCCATGTTCCCTGCGATCGACCCAGAGGACATCGAGGCCCTCACCCGCTGCATCGACTGGGTGGTCGAGCGCTCAGCCGCCTGAGACGTCCTCCAGCCGCTTCCGGTCGCCCGACACGAACGGCATCATCGCCCGGAGCTCGGCCCCGACCTTCTCGATCGGGTGTTCGCGCCCGGCAGCCCGCAGCTCGTTGAAACGTGGGCGCCCGGCCCTGTTCTCGTCGACCCACTCCTTCGCGAACGAGCCGTCGCGGATCTCGTCGAGGATCGAGCGCATCTCCGCGCGGACGTGTTCGTCGATGATCCGCGGGCCTCGCGTGAGGTCGCCGTACTCGGCGGTGTCCGACACCGAGAAACGCATCCCGGAGATCCCCTGCTCGTACATCAGGTCCACGATGAGCTTGAGCTCGTGCAGGCACTCGAAGTAGGCGGACTCGGGCTGGTACCCGGCTTCCACGAGCGTGTCGAAGCCGGCCGTGACGAGGGCGCTCACGCCGCCGCACAACACGACCTGCTCGCCGAACAGGTCCGTCTCGGTCTCCTCCTCGAACGTCGTCTCGAGGACGCCGGCCCGGGTCGCCCCGATCGCGTCGGCGTAGCTGAGCGCGAGCTCCATCGCCTTTCCCGAGGCGTCACGCGACACCGCGATGAGCGACGGCACGCCGCCGCCAGCCTCGTACGTGCGGCGCACGAGGTGGCCGGGCCCCTTCGGCGCGACCATCCCGACGTCCACGCCGTCGGGCGGCGTGACCAGGCCGAAACGGATGTTGAACCCGTGAGCGAAGAACAGCGCGTCCCCGTCCTTCAGCCGCGGGGCGATCTCGTTCTCGTACACCTCGGTCTGCTCGGTGTCGGAGACGAGGACCATGACGAGGTCGGCCTCCCCGACGGCATCGGCGACAGAGGTGGCGCGCAGCCCCGCTGCCTCCGCCTTCGCCCGTGAGGACGACCCCTCCCGCAGCCCTACGCGCACATCGACGCCAGAGTCGCGCAGGTTCTGCGCGTGAGCGTGGCCCTGCGAGCCGTAGCCGATGATCGCGACCTTGCGCGACCGGATCAGCGCCTTGTCCGCGTCCGACTCGTAATAGAGCTTCGCCATATCTGTCAGTCCCTTCGCTGTTGGTGTTGATCTACTCCGAGCCCGCGACAGCAGCAAGACCGCGCCCGAGCGACGCCGCCGAGGCCCGCGACCCGAGCTTCGGGAGCGCGACCCGCCCGGTGCGCTGCAGCTCGACGATCCCGTAGGGCCGCATGAGCTCCTCGAAGTCGTCGAGCGACTCCGGGCTGCCGGCGAGCATGACGCTGATCTCGCGCTGGCCGACGTCGACGATGCTGCCGTTGTAGACCCCGACGAGCTGGATCACCTGGGCACGCTCGCCGGGGTCGGCGCCGACGGTGACGAGGAGCAGCTCGGCCTCGCGCGCCTCGGAGGGGTGCAGCTCGGAGATCTCGACAACGTTCACGAGCTTGTCGAGCTGAGCGACGATCTGCTCGAGTGGCGCCGACTCGACGTCGACGACGATGGAGATGCGGCTGAAGCGCTCGTCGTCGGTCGGGGCGACGGCGAGGGAGAAGATGTTGTACCCGCGCCGGCTGAACAGGCCGGCGACACGTGCGAGCACTCCGGCCTTGTTCTCCACGAGGACCGTGAGCAGGTGGTGGCGGGGCACCCCCTGCCTGTTGCTCATCGCCCGCCCTCCTCGTCGGCGGCGCGCGCCCCGAGTACCGCCCGCTGCGAAGGATGCACGACGATGTCGTCGTTCGACGCGCCGGCCGGCACCATCGGGAACACCTGCTCCATCGAGTCGGTGCGGAAGTCGATCACGACAGGCCGGTCGTCGATCTGGTTCGCCTTCTCGATCGCCGGGCGCACCTCCTCCGGGGTCTCGACGCGAAGGCCGACGCATCCCATCGCCTCCGCCCAGCCGACGTAGTCGGGAAGATCCGGGGACAGGTACACCTCGGAGTAGCGCTCCTCGTAGAACATGTGCTGCCACTGGCGGACCATGCCGAGGTAGCCGTTGTTGAGGATGGCGATCTTGACCGGGATGCCCTCGGCAGACGCGGTCACGAGCTCCTGAGCGGTCATCTGGAAGCACCCGTCGCCGTCGACGGCCCACACGGTACGGTCGGGGCGCCCCACCTTGGCCCCGATGGCGGCCGGGACCGAGAATCCCATGGTCCCGAGTCCGCCGGAATTGACCCAC
>JAJYGM010000748.1 GCA_021785095.1 Actinomycetes bacterium | reverse complement strand
CCTTCGTCACCGGCTGGGTGCCGATTCGTATGTGTCCTTACCGGGCCGGGTCGGCCAGGAGGAGCTCATCGACTGGTATCGGCGCGCATGGGTCCTCGCTTCGACGTCTGCGCGCGAGGGCTGGGGGATGACGGTGAGCGAGGCAGCCGCTTGCGGCACCCCTGCGATCGCCAGCCGGATCGCGGGACATCGCGACGTGGTGGCCGAGGGCCAGACCGGCTTTCTCGCGGGATCCCGCAGCGAGCTCGTTGCGCACCTGGCTGCGCTGATCGACGACGACGGACTGCGCGAGCGCCTGTCGAAGGCGGCGCTCGATCGGGCTGCGGATCTGACGTGGGACGCCACGGCCGAGGGCGTGCTCGCGCTGCTAGCCGCCGAGGCGATGAAGATGCAGGCCCGGTGATCGCTGTCGGGCTCACCGGCGGCATCGGCTCCGGCAAGAGCACGGTGGCGCGGCTGCTCGGCGCGCGGGGAGCCGTCGTCATCGACGCCGACGTCGTCGCTCGGGAGGTGGTCGAGCCGGGGAGGGAGGCGTGGGCGAAGGTGAGGGAGCGTTTCGGCGAGTCGGTGCTCACAGCGGACGGCTCAATCGACCGAGCGGCGCTGGCCTCGATCGTCTTCGACGACGAGGAGGCGCGCCGGGACCTCAACGCCATCGTCCATCCCGAGGTCGGGCGGGAGATACTTGAGCGGGTCGCCGCCGAGGCGGGCACCGACCACGTGGTGGTCCTCGACATCCCGCTCCTCACCGAGGGTGGCCGAGACCGCTATCCAGTGGCTGGTGTGCTCGTCGTGGACTGCCCGGTCGACATCGCGGTCGACCGGCTCGTGGCAGAGCGCGGGATGGACCGCGGCGACGCCGAGCGGCGGGTGGCCGCGCAGGCCTCGCGCGACGAACGCCTTCGAGCCGCCGACTTCGTCATCATGAACATGGGAACGATGGGCGAGCTCGAGGAGATGGTGGCGCGCGCCTGGCAGTGGATCGAGGGACTCCGGCGCGAGGCAGCCACAGAACTGCGGGACGGAGCGGCGCCGGACGAGGAATAATGGTCCTGTGGGCGAGCACGACGGCCGAGGCGCAGCGCCTCCCGACGGAGGACGACCGCCTACCGCAGCCTGGACGGCCTGGCTCGCGCGCTCGATGTGGTACGCCACGAGCACGCGTCCTCGAGGTGCAGGTGGCGGTTTCGAGGCGACCGATCGGTTCGACCCGACCCTACGAGCTTCCGACTCCGAGAGATCGAAGGTCGCAGACGCCCTCTCGAAGCACTACGGGGACGGCCGGCTCGATGCTGCCGAGCTCGAGGAACGGCTCGGCCTCGCGATGACCGCCAAGACTCGGGGCGATCTTCTGCCGCTGCTGGCGGACCTGCCGTCTCTGGATCCCCCTGCGCCCGCCCCGGGGCCGTCGCTCGGCTACCGGTTGCGGCGAGACATCGTGACACCAGCGGTGGTCGTCACGTTCCTTGTGACCCTCGTCTGCGTGGGGGTCGTGATGCTCGCGGTCGGCCAGCACTTCTTCCTGCCCGGCCTTCTTCTCCTCCTCGTTGCCACCCTCACGGGCAAGCGGTGGAGGCATGCGCGGGCGTGGCGGCTCTGGCACGACCATCTGCACGAGCACCAGACCCCTCACTGGCACGGTCCAAAGGGACCGGTCCTGTACGACCCGAGCATGGGGCGGCGGCGGAGATGACCGTCGAGGTTGCGGTCGTGTTTGCTCCGAGCACCGCACTCCTGCACGCCTGATCTGGGCTTCCAGCCCCCACCTGCCGGCGCGCACCCTCTCGGTACCATCAACCTCCGGTGCCACCGTTCAAGGTCGTCAGTGACTTCATGCCCGCCGGGGATCAGCCCGGCGCAATCGCCGCGCTCTCCGAGAGCGTGCTGCAAGGCGACAGGTTCCAGACGTTGCTCGGGATCACCGGCAGCGGGAAGAGCGCCACGATCGCGTGGACGATCGAGCGTGTGCAGCGACCGACGCTCCTCCTTGCGCCGAACAAGTCGCTCGCTGCCCAGCTGGCGGGAGAGCTGAGAGGCTTCTTCCCCGAGAACCGCGTCGAGTACTTCGTCTCGTACTACGACTACTACCAACCGGAGGCCTACCTCCCCGCCTCCGACACCTACATCGAGAAGGACTCGTCGATCAACGACGAGATCGACCGGCTGCGGCACTCGACGACAGCGAGCCTCCTCACCCGGCGCGACGTCGTCGTCGTGGCGTCGGTGTCGTGCATCTACGGCCTTGGATCGCCCGAGGAGTATCGGGGCAGGATCATCGTCCTGCACCCCGGCGAGGTCCATGACCAGCGCTCGATCCTCCACCGGCTCGTCGACCTGCACTACGAGCGCAACGACCAGAACCTCGTTCGCGGCCGGTTCCGGGTCCGAGGCGACACCATCGAGGTGCACCCGGCATATGAGGAGTACGCGGTCCGCATCGAGCTCTTCGGCGACGAGATCGAGCGCATCACGCGCTTCGACGTGCTCACCGGCGAGATCCTCGGCGAGCTCGACGAGCTCATCGTCTTCCCGGCTACGCACTACGTCGCGGGCGACGAGCGCATGCGCCGGGCGATCCTCTCCATCGAGGAGGAGCTGCGCGACCGCCTCCAGCTCCTCGAGCGCGAGGGCAAGCTGCTCGAGGCCCAGCGCCTGCGGATGCGGACCGAGCACGACCTCGAGATGCTCGCCGAGGTCGGGAGCTGCAGCGGCATCGAGAACTACAGCCGGCACCTCGACGGGCGCGGCCCGGGCGACCCACCTTTCACCCTGCTCGACTACTTCCCGCCGGACTGGCTCCTCGTCATCGACGAGAGCCACGTTACGGTGCCGCAGCTGCACGGTCAGTACGAGGGGGACCGATCGCGCAAGGAGGTGCTCGTCGAGCACGGATTCCGCCTGCCATCTGCCATGGACAACCGGCCGTTGCGTTTCGAGGAGCTCGAGAAGAGGCTCAACCAGGTCATCTTCATGTCGGCGACGCCAGCCGAGTACGAGCTGTCGATCTCGAGCCGGATCGTCGAGCAGATCGTCCGTCCGACAGGCCTTGTCGATCCCGAGGTGATCGTGAAGCCGACGAAAGGGCAGATCGACGATCTCATCGCCGAGATCCAAGCGACGGTCGCGAGAGAGGAGCGGGTGCTCGTCACGACGCTCACGAAGAAGATGGCGGAGGACCTCGCCGACTACCTCCTCGAGTCGGGCTTGCGCGTGCGGTACCTGCACTCGAACATCGACACCATCGAGCGAATCGAGATCGTCAGGGATCTGCGACTCGGCGAATTCGACGTGCTCGTCGGGATCAACCTTCTCCGTGAGGGGCTCGACCTGCCGGAGGTCTCGCTCGTGGCCATCCTGGACGCCGACAAGGAAGGCTTCCTCCGGTCGACGACCTCCCTCATACAGACCATGGGGCGAGCCGCCCGGAACGTGTCGGGCCGCGTCGTGTTGTACGCCGACGTGATCACGGACTCGATGCGCCGTGCCATGGGGGAGACCGAGCGTCGTCGCCTGCTCCAGCAGGCCTACAACGCCGAGCACGGCATCGACCCCCAGACGATCCGCAAGGCGGTGACCGACCTCGTCGCACAGTTCCGGGCGGCCTCCGGCCTCGGCGTGGCAGACGAGGGCGCCCCGCTGCCCTCGCGTGTCGGCTCGGACCGGTCGAGGCGGGCGGGCCGGCGCGCGAGCGATCGCATCGCTGCCACGATCGGAGGGTCGAACGGCCACGACGGCGAGCTGCCCGCCGAGGAGCTCAGCCGGCTCATCGACACCCTCGAAGAGGAGATGCAGGCGGCCGCTGCCGACCTTCGGTTCGAGTACGCTGCTCGGCTCCGCGACGAGATCCGCTCGCTTCGCCGAGAGCTCCGAGAGGTCGGCTGAAGGTGGCCAACTCCCTCGTCATCCGAGGAGCTCGTGAGCACAACTTGAGGAACATCTCCCTCGAGCTGCCACGGGACAACTTGATCGTGTTCACCGGGCTCTCGGGGTCCGGCAAGTCATCGCTCGCGTTCGACACCATCTACGCCGAGGGCCAGCGGCGGTATGTGGAGTCCTTGTCTTCATATGCCCGGCAGTTCCTCGGGCAGATGGACAAGCCGGATGTCGACTTCATCGAAGGCTTGTCCCCGGCGATCTCGATCGACCAGAAGTCCGCTTCTCGCAACCCTCGCTCGACGGTCGGCACCGTGACCGAGATCTACGACTACCTGCGGCTGCTGTTCGCCCGCATCGGCGAGCCGCACTGCCCGAACTGCGGCAGGGTGGTGAGCCGGCAGAGCCCGCAACAGATCGTCGACCGGGTGCTCCAGCTTTCCGAGGGGACACGGTTCCAGGTGCTCGCTCCGGTGGTACGAGGCCGA
>JAJYGM010000540.1 GCA_021785095.1 Actinomycetes bacterium | reverse complement strand
TTGTCCGCCCCGGCACGAAGCAGACGGCGCGCGTCGTCGCGCCCGCGCACGCCGCCGCCGACCGTGAAGGGGATGAAGACCTGCTCGGCGGTGCGCGCGACCACCGAGACCATCGTGTCGCGCCCGTCGGACGAGGCCGTGATGTCGAGGAAGGTCAGCTCGTCGGCGCCCTCGGCGTCGTAGCGCGCGGCGAGCTCCACCGGATCGCCCTCGTCGACGAGGTCGACGAAGCGCACGCCCTTCACCACGCGCCCGGCGGTCACGTCGAGGCAGGGGATCACCCGGACGCTGCGCACGCCGCGATCGCCTCCCCCACGTCCATCGAGCCGTCCACGAGCGCCCGGCCGACCACCGCTCCACAGAGGGACCGCCCCTTCGCCTGCGAGCGGAGCGCCGCGAGCGCCGCGACGTGGCCCACGCCACCGACGCCGCCGGACGCGACCACGTCGAGGTCGGTCGCGTCGAGGACCCAGGAGAGCCCCTCTTCGTCGGGTCCCTCACGCGTCCCGTCGCGGTCGATCGCCGTCACCACCAACGCCGCGAGGGGCACCTTCGCCCACGCGGCGAGCAGGACGGCGGGGTCGACCGCGGCCCGCTCGGTCCAGCCGCGCACGGCCAGCTCCGGCGCGCCCCTCTCGCTGCGACGGTAGTCGAACCCGACGGCGACCCGGCCAGGATGGCGAACGGCGAAGGCTGCCGCGAGGTCGGGGTCCTCGATCGCCGCGGTGCCGAGCACCACCCGGTCGACACCCGCCGCGAGCAGCGCGTCGACGTCCTCTGCGTCCCGCAGCCCGCCGCCGACCTCGACGCGCGCCCCGGCACGGTGGGCGACCCCTGCGAGCGACAGCACCACCGCGCGGTTGGCGGGCCCTCCGGTGCGAGCGGCGTCGA
This sequence comes from Actinomycetes bacterium, assembly GCA_021785095.1. The sequence goes on along the minus strand of JAJYGM010000540.1, from coordinate 3,483 downwards.
GGTCGACCACGTGGAGCCACGGGGCTCCCGCCGAAAGGAACCTCCCGGCGACCTCGAGCGGGTCCCCGAAGATCCGAGGGGCGCCGAGCTCACCCTTCACGAGCCGTACCGCGCGGCCGTCCATGACGTCGACCGCGGCGTACAGCTCCATCACGGCGCGCAGCGCGCGACGAAGTTCGCGAGGATCGCGAGACCCGTGGCGCCCGACTTCTCGGGGTGGAACTGGGTGCCCCAGACCGCACCCTCCTCCGCGGCCGCCGCGGCGGTCCCGCCGTAGTCGCACGTCGCCACCGTCTCGGGGCCCACCTCGGGCGCGTAGGAGTGGACGAAGTAGACCCACGGCTGCTCGCCGACGCCGTCGAGGAGCCCCGAGGGGCGGACGCGCTCCAGCGCGTTCCACTGCATCTGAGGCACCTTCACCGAGGCCGGCAGGCGGCGGACCGTCCCTTCGAGCACCCCGAGCCCGGCCCGTCCCGGAGCTTCCTCGGATCCTTCGTAGAGCAGCTGGAACCCCACGCAGATCCCCAAGAACGGCACGCCTGCGTCGATCGCGGCGCGCGCCGCGTTGCCGAGCCCCGTGCGCGCGAGCGCGTCGGCGCACGGGCCGAAGGCGCCGACGCCCGGAAGGACCACGCCGGCGGCGCCCCTCACGTGCGCAGGGTCCGTGACGAGGCGGGCCGCCGCGCCGACGTGCGCGAGCGCCCGCTCGGCCGACCGGAGGTTGCCGATGCCGTAGTCGAGGACCGCGATGGTCTCTGCGGCGGCGCTCACGCAGGACCGCTCAGAGGGTGCCCTTGGTGGACGGCACGCTGCCGCCCTCCATCCTGACCGCGTCGCGAAGCGCGCGGGCCACGCCCTTGAACACCGCTTCCACCACGTGGTGGGTGTTGCGCCCCGCACGCCGGTTGACGTGGAGGGTGATGCCCGCCGCAGCGGTCGCCGCGCGGAGGAACTCCTCGGCGAGCTGTGGGTCGAACGGCGGCGACCCGAGGCCCGGCGTGTCGGGCGCGAACGGCACGTCGTAGGCGAGGAACGAGCGTCCGGACAGGTCGAGCGCCACCTCCACGAGCGCCTCGTCCAGCGGCAGCAGGACCGACGCGAACCGCCGCACCCCCGCCTTGTCGCCGAGCGCCTCTGCCAGGCATCCGCCGAGCACGATGCCGACGTCTTCGACGGTGTGGTGCGCGTCGACGTCGAGATCGCCGTCCGCGTGCACCGTGAGATCGAGGCCGCCGTGCGCCGCGAGCTGCGCGAGCATGTGGTCGAAGAACGGGAGCCCCGTCGTCACCTCGGCGCGACCCGAGCCGTCGACGTCCAGCGCGATCTCGACGACGGTCTCCTTCGTCGCGCGGCGTCGCTCCGCCCGTCGCGCACGAGGCTCCCTCCCCGCCGCAGGCGTCGAGGCGGGCGTCGGTGCGGGCGTCGAGGCGGCAGCCGTCACCGGAGCGCTCCCGCGAGCGCTTCGAGGAACCGGCCGTTCTCCTTCGGGGTGCCGACGGTCACGCGCAGGCAACCCTCGAGACCCGCACGAGCCGAGAAGTCCCGGACGAGGACCCCGCCGGCGAGGAGCGTCCTCCACACGCCGCGCGCGTCCTTCGCGCGCGGCCTGAACAGGACGAAGTTCGCGTCCGAGGGCCAGGTCTCGACGTCGAGCTCCGCGAGTCCCTCCGCCAGCTCCGCGCGCGCCTCGGCGACCCTGCGGACGCGCTCGTTCATCTCGTCGACGTAGCGCAGCGCCAGCACGCCTGCGAGCTGGGTCTGGACCGAGAGATGGTACGGGAGCGCGGCGTCGCGACAGCCTGCCACCACCTCGGGGTCGGCGACCAGGTACCCGAGCCGTGCGCCCGCCATCGCCCACGTCTTGGAGAACGTCCGGACGACGACGAGCCCCTTCGTCCCGCCTCCATCTCGTGGCCGCCGACGCCCCTCGCTCCGCAGGGCCAGTGCCGACCAGCTCGAGAACTGCCCGTAGGCCTCGTCCACGACGACGAGCCCCGGCGACGCGTCGACGATGGCGCTCACGATCTCGGGATCCTCGAGGCGGCCGGTCGGGTTGTTGGGCGAGCACAGGAACACGACGTCGGGCTCGGCGCGCTCGATCGCCGCCCGCCAACGGCCAGGATCGACCCGGAGGTCGCCACCCCGCGGCTCGCTCACCACCTCCATGCCGGTCAGCCCCGCGATGTGCGCGTGCAGCGCGTAGGTGGGTTCGAAGACGAGCGCGCGGCGGCCCTGGCCACCGAAGGCGACGAGCAGGCACTGGAGCACCTCGTTCGAGCCGTTGGCGCAGAAGACCTCCTCTGGGAGGACGCCGTGCAGGCCGGCGACCGCCGCGCGCAGCTCGGTCGCGTCGCGGTCGGGGTAGCGGTGGAAGTCCACCTGGCCGACCGCCTCGGCGAGCGCTCGCAACCATGCGTCGGGCGGCGGGAACGGCGACTCGTTCGAGTTCAGCCGTACGTCTGCGGCGACCTGGAGCGAGTGGTACGCGCCGAGCGCGGCCAGCTGCTCGCGCAGCGGCACGAGCGCGCTCACGAGCTGCCCGCCCGGAGCGCCGCGCGCCGCAGCTCGATCGACGCCGCGTGGGCCGGGAGCCCCTCGGTCTCCGCCAGCGTCACGACGGCCGGCCCGAGTGTCTCCATCGCTGCGGGCTGCGCGCTCACCGCGTGCAGGTGCCGGCGGAAGTCGTCGGCGCGCAGCGCCGACGCGAACCTCGCCGTCCTGTTCGTCGGCAGCACGTGGTTCGGCCCGGCGACGTAGTCGCCGAGGCTCGCTGGCGACCACGGACCGCAGAACACCGCACCGGCGGCACGCACCGAGGCGAGGAGCGTCTCCGCCTGGTCGAAGAGGAGCTCGAGGTGCTCCGGCGCGACCACGTTCGCGACGGCGACCGCATGCTCGGCGCCGTCGACGATGCATGCGTAGCCGTTGGCGCGCAACGTGGCGGAGAGGTCGTCTCGGCGCGGCGAGGAGGCGACGACGCGCCCAAGCGCCTCCTCCACCTCTTCTGCCTTCTCCTCTGACCACGTGACCAGCCACGCGAGCCCGTCGGGGCCGTGCTCGGCCTGCACCGCGAGGTCGATCGCCGCGAACTCCGCCGGCGTGTCGGGCGAGGCGACCACGACCACCTCGGACGGCCCGGCGAAGGCGGAGGCCACCCCGACGAGGCCGCTCACCTGACGCTTGGCCTCCGCGACGTAGCGGTTGCCCGGACCCACGACGACGTCGACGCGGCGCACCGACTCGGTCCCGTGGGCCATTGCCGCGATCGCCTGCGCGCCCCCGATCGCGTACACCTCGTCGACCCCGGCGAGCGCCGCCGCGGCGAGCGTGGCGTCGTCGATCCTGCCGTCGCGGCCTGGCGGGACGCAGAGCACGACCTGCTCGACGCCTGCGACCTTCGCGGGCACCGCGCACATGAGCACCGTCGAGGGGTAGCGGGCGCGGCCGCCGGGCGCGTAGCACCCCACCCGGTCCACCGGACGG
>JAJYGM010000735.1 GCA_021785095.1 Actinomycetes bacterium | reverse complement strand
CCCTTCGACGGCCTCTGCTCCCCGCCCCTCCTTCTTCACGGTGGAGAGCGGCTGGCCGACCTTGCAATTGTCACGGTAGATCGCGATCGCCTTGATGCCCAGCCTCCACGCGTCGACGTGCAGCATCTCGACGTCTTCGACGGTCACGTCCTCGGGCATGTTCACCGTCTTGCTCACGGACCCGCTGATGAAGGGCTGTACGGCCCCCAGCATGCGGACATGCCCCGAATAGTGGATGGTGTTGTCCCCCATCGAGCACGCGAACACGGGCAGGTGCCCGCTGGCGAGGAACGGGGCACCGACGATCGTCTTGTGCTCGTCGATGTACGCGACGATCTGGTCGATCTGGTCCTGGGCGTAGCCGAGCTGGCGGAGGGCCCGCGGCACCGTCTGGTTCACGATCGACATCGTGCCGCCCCCGACGAGCTTCTTCATCTTCACCAGCGCGAGGTCCGGCTCCACACCCGTCGTGTCGCAGTCCATGAGCAGGCCGATGGTGCCGGTCGGCGCGAGCACGCTGGCCTGCGAGTTGCGCACCCCGTACTGCTCGGCGAGCGCCACGGCCTCGTCCCACGCCTCCTGCGCGGCCGAGAGGAGCTCGGGCGGCACTCGCTCCTCGTCGATCTTCGAGGCTGCGTTCTGGTGCATGCGCAGCACGTTCACCATCGGCTCGGCGTTCTCGTGGAAGCCGGCGAACGGACCCATCCGCCCCGCGGTCCGCGCCGACGTCGCGTAGGCGTGCCCGGTCATGAGCGCGGTCACCGCCGCTGCCCACGCGCGCCCCGCGTCCGAGTCGTAGGGCAGCCCGTTCGCCATCAGCAGCGCGCCCAGGTTCGCGTAGCCGATGCCCAGCTCGCGGAAGTTCCGAGAGTTCTCCGCGATCCTCTCGGTCGGGTAGTCGGCGTTCCCGACGATGATCTCCTGCCCGGTGAAGAGGACCTCGACGGCGGCCTTGAAGCTCTCCACGTCGAAGGAACCGTCTTCGTCGAGGAACTTCAGCAGGTTCAGGCTCGCGAGGTTGCACGCCGAGTTGTCGAGGTGCATGTACTCGGAGCAGTTGCGCACGACCACACCATCCACGATGTACGAGTGATTCACCGGCTCAGAGAGGTTGTACGTCAGCTCGACCCCGTCGTCCACGCATTGCACTAGGCGCGCGGTACGACGAGCTCGATAAGGACTGTGCGTGACGAGCAGCTCACGCAAGATCGCTGCCTTCCTGGAGAGGCTGAAGCCGACGTGCTCTGCGAAAGCCCAGATCGACCCCGAGCTGATCCGAAGGTCATACGATGACGAATTCCCGTAAGAGCGAGTAGCGCCCTCAGACGTTACATACGAGAATCCGCCGTCAGATCTCGCACTCTTGGTCTTGTAGATCCTACTCGTGATGCCGAACGTGGTGAGAAGACGCTGCACACCTCGCAGAAGTTCTTTCGAACTCGAGCCGAGTCCCACGTACGAGGCCTTCGCGCTGCGAACAACACATCCATCCGCGTCGTACAGCCCTCGCACGAACGCTGCAGCGATCTCGCTCGGTGCCTGCTCGATCGACCAGGGCACCGTCTTGTGTGGTCCCTTCACGGGTCGAACGCCGAGAGCCTCGAAGAACCTCTTGACAGGTCGCCGCGACAAGCGAAGCTGAGCGGTGCCATTGGATTGCTCTGAGACCTTCAGCGGGCGGTCACCGTTGATCCACTCGAGCAGGCGCTGATGGACGGGAAGAACCTCGCTCCGGTCCTCTGATGAGCCGTATACGGACGCCAGAGCAGTGCCGGAAGTTGATCCATCTCCGATAAGCCAGCCAACGTAGTGCGCAAGTTCGTCGGTCCACACGTCGGGAAGCCGAACAAGGTCGCCGTGATCCCCCTTCGCCGCGTAGTCAGCTGGATCGGACGACACCGGGATCGTGGGGTCGGCACCGACGGCGGGAGCGGGCAGATCCAACAACTTGATGTCGTCGTCGGCAGTCAGCTCTCGAGCCTCGACGTAGCCACGATTCGTGGTGAAGATTCGGTGAGCTCCCGTGCAGCGAAGCTCCATCCCGTTGTCGAGCTGCAGGCGAACCACCTCGTTGTACCCGGTGATCATGAGAGCTTCGGGACTCGAAAGGAGCACTTGCTCGTTCGGCCGCGACGGGTTCGTCGCGTCATGCGTGTAGACACGGAACAACTCACCCCGATTGGCGCGATCGAACATCTCCGAGAAGGGAACGAGTCCCTTGTCCGTGTGCACACGTGCAGATCCGGGGAAGCACGGGTTGCTGCCGTTGATGCGGCCGGTGTTCGGCGCCGTGTGCCACTTGTTGATCGTGGTGTCGAATTGCATGCCGGGGTCTGCACACTCCCATGCCGCATGGGCAAATTGGCGGAAGAGGTCGCGTGCTTTCACCCTGCGGACGACGGAGCCGTCGGTCCGGGCAGTGAGCTCCCAGTCGGCGTCGGGGAGCACCGCCTGCATGAACTCGTCGGTCACCCGGACCCAGTTGTTCGCGTTCTGGTACTGGATCGAGTGACTGTCCGCGCCGTCGAGGTCCATGTCGAACCCTGCGTCGCGGAGCACCCGGGCCTTTCGCTCCTCGAGCGCCTTGCACCAGATGAAGTCTTCGATGTCGGGATGGTCGACGTCGAGGATCACCATCTTCGCCGCACGCCGGGTCTTGCCTCCCGACTTGATCGTCCCTGCGGACGAGTCCGCTCCGCGCATGAAGCTCACCGGGCCCGACGCGGTGCCCCCGCCCTTCAGGAGCTCGTGCGACGAGCGGATCCGCGAGAGGTTGACACCGGCCCCGGACCCGCCCTTGAAGATGATCCCCTCCTCCACGTACCAGTTCAGGATCGAGTCCATCGAGTCCTCGACGGAGAGGATGAAGCACGCGGAACCCTGCTGGGGCACGCCCTGCACGCCGATGTTGAACCACACCGGGGAGTTGAACGCAGCCTTCTGGTGGACGATGAGGTGCTTCAGCTCGTCGCGGAAGGTCTCCGCCTCCTCCCGGTCGACGAAGTAGCCGTCCTTCATCCCCCACGCGGTGAGGGTGTCCACGACCCGGTCGGCGACCTGCTTCAGCGACCACTCCCGCTCGGGGGTGCCGAGCGTTCCCCGGAAGTACTTCTGGGCCAGGATGTTGGTCGCGTTCAGGCTCCACCACTCGGGAACCTCGACGCCGAGCTGCTCGAAGGCGACCGCGCCGTCTCGGAAGTTCGTGATGCGGGCGTCCCGGCGCTCCCAGCGGACCTCGTCGTAGGGGTGCACGCCTTCGGTGGTGAAGTGCCGGCGGATCCCGATCGCGGCTCGCTGCGGTGCGATGGCCATTGGCTCCTAGCTCCTCTTCTCGACGGGCTGCTGTACGTTGCACCAGCTCCACCGGACCCTCACCGGTGCCACGGGCCCGAGGGCTCCCTGGCGCCGGCCGGGGCTCCCGACCGAACCCCGGCGACCGATGACCACCTCGCCTCTGGCCGGGCCCGTCGGAGGACACCCTCTCCGAGCTCTGGCTGAAACCACTACATCTTGTGGTCGAGTCCGTCCGGGACGCGAGATAGTGGGGTCATTACAGCACTGTAGTTACGCTGTTGTCAACGGCCGCTCGCCGCCTTCGACCGGTCCTCGGTGTTCGGCGACCGCCGGCACCAGGTCGCGACGCCGCGTTCGGGCACCTCGTAGCCTGCAAGCCGTGGCCATCGTGCTCGCCGTCGACGCGGGGACGACGAGCGTCCGCACGCTCGCCTTCGACGAGTCGGGCGAGGTCGTGGCCGCGGCGAGCCGGCCGCTCACCCAGCGGTTCTGCGAGCCGGGCTGGGTCGAGCAGGACCCCGAGGAGATCTTCTCGCTCGCCGCCGCGACCCTCGCGGAGGTCTCGGCGAGGCTCGCCGGCGACGGCCGTGCCGTCGCCGCGGTCGGGATCTCGAACCAACGTGAGACTGCGATCGCCTGGGACCGCAGCACCGGCAGACCGCTGCACGACGCCATCGTCTGGCAGGACCGGAGGACCGCCGCGCGCTGCGAGGCTCTCGCCGACGCGGGCCTCCTGCCTCTCGTGCAAGAACGCACGGGGCTCGTGCTCGACCCCTACTTCTCGGCGACGAAGTTCGAGTGGCTGCTCCACGACGGCGGCGTCGAAGCCGGCGGCGATCTCGCCCTCGGGACCGTGGACGCGTGGCTGCTCTTCTGCCTGACGGGTGGGGCGACGTTCGCCACCGACATCTCGAACGCGTCGCGTACGATGCTCTTCGACATCCGCTCGCTCCGCTGGACAGCCGAGCTGTGCGCACTGTTCGGGGTCCCCCTCGACGCGCTCGGGGAGGTCCGGCCGTCGTGCGGCCGCTTCGGAACCGTCGCGGAGGGCAGCGGGACCCTCGGCTCGATCGGAGCGCTGGCCGGCGTAACCACCGGTGCCGTC
>JAJYGM010000377.1 GCA_021785095.1 Actinomycetes bacterium | reverse complement strand
CGACTCCATGCCGATGGACACGATCGAGCGTGCCATCAAGCGGGGCACCGGCGAGCTCGAGGGGGTCCGCTACGAGGCGGTCTCCTACGAGGGGTACGCGCCAGGGGGCGTGGCCGTGATCGTCGAGACGCTCACGGACAACCGGAACCGCACCGCTGCGGAGCTGCGCAACCTGTTCACGAGGAACGGCGGCTCGCTCGCGGAGCCCGGGGCGGTGAGCTGGCAGTTCGAGCGCAAGGGGGTGGTCGAGCTCGACCGCTCGCTCGACGAGGACGCGATCACCGAGGCCGCCGCCGATGCGGGGGCCGAGGATGTCGTCGACGTCGGGGAACGCTGGCAGGTGGTGTCGGCTGCGACCGATCTCGCCGCCGTGCGTGCGAGCCTCGAGGCGGCCGGGATGACCCCGCTCAGCGCGGAGCTCACCTTGGTGCCCACGGCCACGGTCGACATCACCGAGCCCCAGGAGGCCCAGCGCGTTCTCCGGCTCCTCGACGCCATCGAGGATCACGACGACGTCCAGGCCGTCCATGCCAACTACGACATTCCCGAGGCCGTCCTCGCCGGCTACGCCGGCTGACACAGCGGGTCGCCTGGTCAGGCGATCGCGCTCGTGCTCGTGCGTCTAGGCACGCCACCGCCCAAGGGCTCGTCTGCGATAGCGTCGAACGCATGTTCGTGATGGGCATCGACCCGGGGCTCTCACGCTGCGGGTACGGCGTCGTGGCCGCAGCCGACCGCGCGACGCCGCGGCCGGGCGTCCTCAGCGCCGTGGCTGCCGGCGTCCTCGAGACCGACCCGGAGGCACCGCTTCCCGAGCGGCTCTGGCTGCTCCGCGAGGAGCTGCGAAACGTGATGGCCGAGCAACGCCCTCAGGTCGTCGCGGTCGAGCGTGTCTTCTTCCAAGTGAACGCGCGCACCGCGATGTCGGTCGGGCAGGCGAGCGGTCTTGCGCTCGCCGAGGCCGCCGCCTCGGGCTGCGAGGTCGTCTAGTACACGTCCAACGAGGTGAAGCAGGCACTCGCGGGCTGGGGTGCCGCCGACAAGGGGCAGGTGCGCGGGATGGTCGCGACGGTGCTCGGGATCGCGACGATCCCCGGGCCTCCGGACGTCGCCGACGCGCTCGCGCTCGCGCTTTGCCACCTCTTCGCCGAACCCGTGCGGCGGGCGGTCGACGCCGCGACGCTCGGGAAGGGGGCGCGGTGATCGGCTCACTGCGCGGCACGCTCGCGTGGCGCGGTGCTGACGGCGACCTGCTCGTCGAGGTCGGCGGCGTCGGCTACCGGGTGAGCGTCCCGGCGCGAACCGCGGTCACGCTCGGTGCGGTGGGCAGCGACGTCTTCCTCCACGTGCACACCCACGTCCGCGAGGACGCGATCGTGCTCTACGGGTTCGCGCACGACGACGAGCGCCGCTGCTTCGAGGCGCTCCTCGGGGCCCACGGCGTCGGCCCGGCGCTCGCCCTGTCCGTGCTCTCGGCGCTCTCACCCGCCGCCCTGTCGGCGGCCGTGCTCGACGACGATGCCGAGACCCTGTGCGCCGTCCCCGGGATCGGTCGCAAGACGGCGGCTCGCCTGCTCATCGACCTGAAGAGCCGGCTCGACGTGCCCGAGCGCTCCGGGGCAGACGCTGGCGCGGGGTCCGCGCGTGCCGAAGCGCGGGCGGCGCTCGCCGAGCTCGGCTACGCACCCGAGGAGATCCGCCGTGCCCTCGAGGGACGGCGCGAGGATGTCGGGGTGGAAGAGCTCCTCAAGCTCGCCCTGCGGGAGCTCGCCGGACGATGACCCGCAGATGACCCGCAGGGAGGTCCTCGTGCCCGCACACGACGGGCCGACACCACATGGCCCCGCCCAGCGCAGCGCTGCACCGCACGGCGCGCACGGGGTCGTTCCTGGGGCTCCGCGCGCCGTCGATCCCTCGGAGGGTGCCGACGACGACGCCGAGTACGACGCGGACCTGCGGCCCCGGCGGCTCGGGGAGTTCGTGGGCCAGCCCGACCTCGTCGAGCATCTCGGGATCGTGCTCCAGGCGGCACGAGGGCGCCGCCAGCCGGTCGACCACATTCTCTTCGCGGGACCTCCGGGTCTCGGGAAGACGTCCCTCGCGGGCATCGTGGCTGCGGAGATGGGGGTCGGTCTTCGGGTGACCTCGGGACCGGTGCTCGCTCGCGCCGGCGACCTCGCCGCGCTGCTCACGGGCCTCCAGGAGGGGGACGTGCTCTTCATCGACGAGATCCACCGGCTCCACCGGTCGGTCGAAGAGGTCCTCTACCCGGCGATGGAGGACGCCAAGATCGACATCTTGATCGGGAAGGGCCCGACGGCGCGCTCCATCCGGCTCGACCTTCCGCGCTTCACGCTCGTCGGCGCGACGACGCGGACGGGCCTGGTCGCCGCGCCGCTCAGAGACCGCTTCGGGTTCGTGGGGCGTCTGGACCTCTACGAGCCCGAGGACCTGGAGGACATCGTGCTGCGCTCGGCGCGCATCTTGGGGGTCGTGGTGGACCCCGAGGGGGCCAGGCGGATCGCGACGCGTGCGCGCGGCACGCCGCGTGTGGCGAACCGGCTCCTGCGAAGGGTGCGCGACTTCGCGGAGGTGCGTGGAGACGGCACCGTGACGGTGCAGACCGCAGAGGACGGCCTCGCGCTGTTCGGCATCGACATCCTGGGTCTCGACAAGGTGGACCGGGCGATCCTCGGGGCGCTGTGCGAGCGCTTCGGCGGCCGGCCGGTCGGGCTCACGACGCTGGCGCAGTGCGTCGGGGAGGAGCCCGACACCATCGAGGACGCCTACGAGCCCTACCTGCTGCAGCAGGGCCTCGTCCAGAGAACCCCGCGAGGTCGGGTGCCCACTGCACGGGCCTGGGCGCACCTGGGCGCCGCACCCCCCGAGACCGCCCTCTTCTGACCTCTGGCCGCGCTCGGCTCGTGGTTCGGATCGGCGCGTCACGCCGTGTGCCGCGAGGCTGTATCGTGAGCGATCTGTGCGGGCAGTCCAACATGAATTCCTATCCTTTTTCTGCCCGAGGGGGTGGTCCGAATGATCGGAGCGATCTCGGTACTGCTTGCCGCGTCGTCGGGTAAGACGACCAGCAGCAGCGGCGGGACGACCTTCATCATCTTCCTGGTGCTGATCGCGCTCGTCGGCTACTTCTTGCTGATCCGTCCGCAGAAGCAGAAGCAGCGGCGCCAGCGGGAGCAGCAGCAGGCGATCGGGGTGGGCGACGACGTCGTGACGGTCGGGGGAATCGTCGGCAAGGTGACGGCGCTCGACGCCGACCGGGTGACGATCGTCTCGGGCGGCGACACGGTCGGCTTTCCGGCCGTGGGGAGCGAGCCGACGAGGCTCGTCCTGGTGCGCAATGCGATCTCGCGCAGGGTCGAGCCGCGCGTCCAGGACGCGTCGGCGGACGTCTCGGGCGCGGGTGACGGCTCCCCGGTCGAAGACGGGGTCCTCGACGCGAGCGCCTTCGACTCGAGCCAGGACGGCGGACTGAACGGCCACGTGAGCGGTCGCAACGGCCACGACGCGACCCCAGACGGCGCACCTAGCGGCGACGCCGAGAGCGAAATCGAGGGCACGGGCACGTGAGCCCCCCGTCGTCGCGCGCTCGAGCACGACGGCAGCGGTCATTGGTGGTCAGTCTGGCGATCGTCATCGTGGTCGCCGTGGGATCGCTCGCCGGGACGTTGGCCGCGCGCTGGTCTCCGCGTCTCGGGCTCGACCTCGCCGGCGGGTTGTCCGTCGTCTACAAGCCGGCTCGCAAGGTGTCGCAGTCGGATCTCAACCAGACGGTGACGATCCTGACGAACCGTGTGAGCGGCCTCGGGGTGTCGGGTGCGACGGTCGGGACGCAGGGCGGCGACATCCTCGTACAGGTCCCCGGCATCAAGAACGGCCACCAGGTCCTCAAGACGATCGGGGAGACCGCGCAGCTCTACTTCCGACCGGCCCTCTGCGGTGCGCCGGCGTACAACCCGAAGGCGTCCAAGTCCCCGAAGCCTGCTTCCGCTGCGCTGCCGGCCTGCACAGCGGCGAGCCAGCTGACCCAGGCCAACATCGGCGTGCGCCCGTCTGCGGGGACAACATTCGGCGAGAACACGGTCCCCGTCGACAGCGCGCTCGCCGCGTACCCGAGCACCAAGCCGACACAGGACGTGAAGACAAAGACCGTGCTGCTGCCGGCGAACCCCGGAGCCGGGCAGTACTCGCGCTACCTGCTCGGCCCTGCACCCCTCACCGGGCATGCGATCGCCTCCGCGGTGGCCCAGCAGACACAGCTGGGCAAGTGGGTCGTGAACTACACCCTCACCTCGAAGGGCTCCCCGCAGTGGGACAGCTTGGCCCAGAAGTACTTCCATCAGATCGTCGCCATCGAGCTGGACGGGAAGATCTACTCGGCGC